>JABJBS010000111.1 GCA_018668695.1 Deltaproteobacteria bacterium | reverse complement strand
TCGTATACGCTTGGCCACCGGCATAAAGGCCTTCTTTAGGTCAGCACTGCCCGCCGCAAACGAACCACTCTGGAGGATTCTCACGGTAATCAGCTGATCGGTAATCTCCAGTTCAACCTTTCGGTCCATTATTTCAGGAGCAAGTAATTCTTTAAGCTTATCAGCATCATTCAGTGTTCTCTGTCGCATTTTTTCTTTGATTTTATCGGCCTGGGACAAAATATCATCGATGCTTACGTCTTTAAGCTTAACACTGGGCTTGGCACCGAGCCCCTTAGACATTCCTTCAGCCATTGCCTTGAACTTCTCGACATCGAGCTGAGACATACTAAGTAACATGACGAAAAAACACATGAGCAGAGACATCAAATCGGCAAAGGTTACGACCCAGAGAGGCGCTCCGGCCGCCTCCTCTTCCTCAGGAGGTGCCGCTGGCCCATCGTCGAAAATCACCGCTGGGGCGTCTTCTTTGGCCTCTTCAACGGGTTCTTCACCCTCTTTGGTGGCCTCGTTTGCTTCGGCCATAGTCTCCCCACATGATTGCACCAGTCCCATGACCACCTTATTACGGTGTTCGGGGTGCAACAACTGAATCGACGTGTTGGATTCTAACTTTAGTCTTTGGTCAAATAGTCGATAGTTAAATGTGGGATTGCCTCGTAATGGGAAGCCATGGCAACTTAACCACACTGTCGCCAAAGGATAGCGGTGAGCGATTCGGAGAAACCAGATAAGCCCAAACGGGGCGCAAAGCCTGCAGATAAAGCAGTGAAGAAGACGCGCGAGCGCCCGTCGCCAGAGACCGATGCGCCCAAAAAGCTGAAATCAACCAAGAAAACAACCAAGAAAACAACGAAGAAGACAACCAAGAAGAAAGTCTCCAAGAAGACTCCAGCTGCCGCTCCAGCCGAGACTGCTGACGGCAAAGCCCCCGTCCGAAAAAAGAAACGTAAGAAAAAAACAACTGCTAAATCGGTCGTCACTGCAGTAGCGGGAGTACCGCAGGCGGAACAAACTGCTCAAACCGCTGCGATCGCCGCAGCACAAGTAACCGCCAAAAAAGCGCCGAAGAAACCATCCGCGGATATCGCAACCGAAGACGCCGCTAAAAAGGCTAAACCGGCACCTCCACCACCGACAATGTTGTTGGAAGATGATTCAATGGGTCCACCTGCTCCAGAAGCAGAGGCAGGCGCTCCCCTTTGGGTCGTAACATTCGCCGATCTGATGTCCCTACTCATGTGTTTCTTCGTTATGCTTTTATCGATGAGCAGCATGGAAATTACGACATTTAAGAAGATGGTCGAGTCGATGAAGCGAGGGCTGGGTCAGTCCATGAGCACTGAAATGGAAGAATTTGGAGTTGAACAAATTCTATCTGAAGCGCAAATTCTCCAAGCCGCTGCCAGAGAACAAACCAGGAAGCAGTCGGCTGAAATGCGCCAAATCCTAAAACAAGAAATCAACGATGGTAAAATTGAAGTGGAAGAAGGTGATCAGCAAATCACCATTCAGATCCTTCAAGCCGGTTCATTTTCTGCGGGTAGCGCAACCTTAAAGAAGAGTTTTGTGAGTATTTCAACCAAGCTTAAAAACTCTCTGGATAAGATTCCTGGTGCCATTACGGTCGCCGGACACACCGACAACCAACCCATGAGTACGAGACAGTTCCGCTCAAACTGGGAACTCTCGAGTGCGCGCGCATTTTCGGTGATTCACTCACTGCTAAAAAGATCAGACCTGAAGCCCGAACGCTTTGTACTGCGTGGATTTGCGGAAACCCGGCCACGCGTCCCCAACGACACGCCCCAAAATCGAGGTAAAAACCGCCGCGTTGAAATCATTATTGATCAGCGAGAGTCTTCTAACATTACGGGCACCGACAACCCCGACAACCTTGAGCGCATTATCATCAATGCAGAGACTCTCGAGAACTATCACCGAGACCATGTTCGACCGATCAACAGCGTGGGCAAGCCGCCGCCTGCCGCCCCTGCCCCAACGAAATAAACGCTTTTAGCCAACAGGCGTTAGAGCCGTGCATCCCAGATTCGGATTGTTTGGTCGATGCCCGCCGAGGCGACTAAACGCCCATTCGGGTGGTACGCAACTGCTGTGACTGCGCCTTGATGTCCTTCACATACAATTCGCTCGCTGCCTGAAGCCACACTCCAGATCCTAACGGTAGAATCATCACTTCCAGACACCACGGTCTCGCCATCCGGTGAGAAGGCTATATCTCGTACTCCACCATCATGCCCCACCATCTTGCGACGCACTTTTTGCTTACGTACATCCCAAAGACGAATTGTATAATCATAGGAAGCCGATGCGATGGTCTGACTTAACTTACGGGGCGAAAATGGAACCGCTGAAACCACATGGTTATGTCCAACCAACTCTTTTGAATAGACCCCATCGGGGATGGTGAAAAAACGGATATCGTGCCCAGCGGCCACCGCTAAAGTTTCACCATCAGGGTGAAATGATAAGCCCTGGACCTCACTCTTCTGGGCTTCAAGCTCGCGTCGTAAAGCTCCTCGAGACACGCTCCAGAGTCGGGGCCTTTTGTCTCGTCCAGCCGATGCTAAAATCTTCCCATCAGGAGAGAAAGCGAGCGTCTTCACCCAGTTTGTGTGACCTTCCAGCTCGTGAAGTAATTCCCCCGTTTTCACGTCCCATAAACGAACTTGATTATCACGGCTCCCTGATGCCAGCTTCTTACCGTCGGGTGAAAAGGCAACAGCTTCAACGCCGCCCTGGTGACCGAACAACTCGCGAACCACCTTGCCGGTCTTCGTGTTCCATAAGCGAATAACTTTATCGTAACCCCCGGACGCCAAGAGATTCCCTTTAGGATTGAAGACCACAGTTGCAACGGTGCCTTCATGCCCCTCAAGTCGCATACGTTCGTTACTGGTTCGTACATCCCATAACCTAGCTGTGAAATCTAAACTCGTCGATATCAGCCTAGACCCGCTGCTGGAAAACGCGACCCCAGTAACACCAAACTGGTGACCTTGAATTGTGCGACGCTCTAACCCCTTACTAATATCCCACAACTTCACACTCCAATCCTGGCTGGCGCTTGCTAGTATCGAAGCACCCGGTGCAAAATCGAGGTCATTCACGTGGTCTTTATGACCTTTGAGAAGGTGGAGTTTCTTTTTTGTTTTGAGACTCCAGACGCGAATATTCGAGCCGATGGAAGCGGCCAAGTACCGTCCGTCACGAGAAACTGCCAAGGCTCCTACAAGTCCCTTCACGCCGGAGAACTTGTGTAATCGTTTTCCGCTCTTCACGCTCCACTGCAAAACTTGGCGGTCCCAGCTGGCGCTGATTACCGACTTACCGTTCACGCTAAATGAGACGCCCGTAACCTGAGACCGGTGTGCTTTAATCTTGTGCTTCACTCGCCCGGATTTAGGGTTGACCAACCAGACACTGCCGTCCAAGCCCCCAAAGCTTATCGATTTGCCATTTCGCGAAAAGGCAAGAGCACCTGTCCCAGTCTTTGGCCCAGCTATTCGGCGAAGCACCACGCGCTTTTTTACATCCCAGAGCCGCACCACAGGTTCTTTGCTAGCAGAGAGCAAGAATTTACCATCAGCACTAAACGTTACCGCGGTGACCGGCTCTACATGCTCGGCCAACCATCCTACTTTTTTCCCGGTACGCTGATTACGCAAGACCAACGCTGTATCATCACAAATCGCTACAATATCCGACTTAGGCGAGGACGCGACGCAGCTAATCGGCGCTTCATGCCCCACCCTCAAACCTTCCTGGAGGGCAGACGGAGCCCATACCTGAAGCCGGTTATCAAATGTGGCCGTCGCAAACATTCTTCCTGCCCCTGATACGGCGACAGCAACCCCAGTCTCCCTGACGAACTTTAACTTACGCTCGAGACCGTTACGCACATCCCAGTATCGAACCGTATTGTCGCCCCCCAGAGAAATGAGAGTCCGGCCACGGTCTGCAAAAACAATTGCCTGAACCTCACTTAGGTGGCCTTTGAACTCCTTGATAAAATTACCTCGCTGGATATTCCAAAAGGCAATGGTCGAATCCCAAGATGCGGTCACAACTTGTTTACCGTTGGGATGAAACACAATGCTGGAAATCGATGCATCGTGACCCTCAAAGGTTTTTAATAATTTCCCGGTGCCTGCGCGAAAAAGACGGACTAGGCGCTCGGTTCCGCCAGTTGCCAGGAGCCGACCGTTCTTACTAAAGGCAAGGGTCATGACGCCCGCGCGGTGACCCTTGTACTGACGAATCATCTTTCCGTTTTTGACTCGCCAAAGCCGTACGTCACCTTCAGCAGAGGCGGCCGCCAAAAACTTACCGTCGGGGGAAAAAGCCAGTGCAGAAACCCACTCGGTATACGACCCAAATTCACCGACCTTCACACCCCGTTTGGAATCATAAAGTCTGATTTTTCCGTCGTAGGATCCTGTCGCGATGGTCCGGTTATTTGGCGCAATAGCGACCGTTCTCGCCCCTCCAAAATGGCCCTCAAACACATGAAGGTTATCAGAGGATTCAGTATCCCAAACTCGAACCGTTTCATCGGTGCTGCCAGAGACGAGAAGCTTACCGTTGGGAGAAAAGGCCAAGGCGCGGATGGTTCCGTTGTGACCGCGTATCTTGTGAAGGGGTTTTCCAGTGGGTGCAGCCATCAGGTTGGCGCAGCTCAGTACGCCAAACGAGACAATCAGTGCTCTCACGAGCATTTGGCAAAATTGATGCCGCCTCACCACAACCCCATCCCTCAAGATTAGCAGCGTCCGCTTGGTGCACCGCCGCTTTTCACCTTCAGATCACCATCGACGAAACCCTAGCGATCTTAAGTATGTTGGCGAGCGACATGCGCATACCTTGGGCTTCGGAAAGGCTTTTTGAGTGAAGAATGATCAATGGAATCGAATTCGTTGAGGTTCCAGGTTGGTTTGAGGCCAAGATGCATGCGAAAACCAGTAGAGATGGCTAAATTCTTCACACTTGGACTTCACATCCTGGTTACCGCTTGGCTCCTGCAGGCCTGCACACCGGAGCCGGACCCACTTCCTTCAAAATCTCAGGAAAGTCCTCTACCCGAGGTTCAGTCGGAGCAGCATCACCCAAGTTCATTTGCAGCCTGGCCTTCTCCGGTATGTGTGACGAGCCCATTCAAGATGTGCACGCAAAGTGACCTACGTGAAGCCGATTTCCGCCAAGCTGACCTATCGGGTCACGTGGTATTTTTTAACGCCAATGCCGAAGACTCAAACTTTAGTGAGGCCAATCTCTCCAATGCTGCGCTCCACTTCTCACAATTTAAACGCGCCAAACTTGAGTATATTGACTTAAGTGGCGCCGACCTGCCGGGAGTAAGCCTAGTGGCCAGTAATCTTGAGCGCGCCCAGCTTCGCAATATCAACTGCCTCGGCTGCGACTTTACCGGCGCTCAACTTCAAGACAGCGATTTCCATGGCGCTGTGCTTCGGGGTTCCAATATGAGCTACACAGACTTACGGGGTGCCAACCTATCGAGGGCCGATGTAACTCAAATACTCTGGCACCAAACCCTCTGCCCGGATGGATCGGAAAGTCATCAAAATGGTGGCACTTGCGGCGGCCACCTAACCACTCGATCACACCCATGTTCAGCAGGGCCCAACTTGCAGTGCGCTGACCAAGACCTCAGCCGTATTGACTGGAGGGCTGCAAACTTAAACCACGCCAATCTCGAGGCGACAGATCTGCGGCAGGCACGTCTCACCGGCGCCAACCTACAAGGGTGCAACCTGACCCATTCTAATTTACGCGGCGCCGACTTCAGTCACGCCGATCTGCTCGGAGCGAACCTTCTTCGTGCCGACCTCGAAAAAACCACCTGGCACCTTACCCGCTGCCCGGATGGAACGTTGAGCCAAAACAATGGTGACACCTGCGGCGGCCATTTGGATTCCGAAATTTCAGCCTGCTCGGTTGGACCTCAGGCTTCTTGTGAAGGTGCTGACCTCGCCGGGCTCGACCTAAGCTTTGCCAACCTAAGAGGCGCAAATCTTCAGGGAGCAGATCTCCGTGGAACCCGCTTAGTCGGGGCGAATCTTCAGAAAGCAAACCTTCAGCGGGCGAATCTTCAAGCGGCCGATCTCTCACGGGCAGACCTTACGCACGCTATCACAGAAGGCGCAGACCTTACTGATATTATTGCGATAAACGCAATCTGCACGAGGAAGTTCTCAGCCAAGACAGGAATCACCTGCTCAGAGAACCCCTGATACAACCACCAGAGCAAACCTTGATTTTGACCCCCGCAGCTGGTTCCGCTACCGTTTAAGTGAACCTCCTTTTCCAAGCATAGGAACTACAAACATTGGTTGACCATTCTGAAACGACCGGCTCCACGAAACGCTCCCGCAAAAAGGTAAAACCACGCGTCCTATGCGTGGATGATGAGCCCTATGTATTGGAGGGCTTGCAGGTCAATCTGCGGCGACACTTTGATGTGTCCACCGCCACCAGCGGCCGAGAAGCCCTGCGAATGATTCACAAAAGCGACCCATACTGCGTCATTCTTTCAGATATGAGAATGCCAGAAATGGATGGGGCGTCGTTTCTAAGCCTCGCGAAAGATGCCTCTCCCGACAGCAGCCGTGTCTTATTAACCGGTCACGCAGACCTTGAAGCAGCGGTGAAAGCCGTCAACGAAGGCGGAATTTTCGCCTATCTCTCCAAACCCTGCCCTGCCGGTGAACTGCTCACAGCGTTCGAAGGTGCCCATGAGCATCACCAAATTGTGGTTGCAGAACGAGAAATTCTGGAAGAGACACTCTGGGGCAGCGTCAATGTCATGGCCCAAGTACTTGGCTTGGTAAATGAAGAGGCCTTTGGGCGCACCGAACAGCTTCGGACCATCATCATTAGAATCAGTGAAGCACTCTTTTTACCCAATATTTATGAGTTCGAAATTGCAGCTATGGTTTCACAAATTGGCTGCGTCATGCTTCCCGGAGAGCTCCTGCATCGTATCGACACGCGCCAATCACTCACCGCAGAAGAGCGAAAGATGTTTTTGGACCACCCCAAAACTGCCCAGCGCCTGCTCCAACGAATCCCAAGACTAGAAGACATTGCAGTGATGGTTGGCAATCAACACCGCTCCTTCGGGGCCCAAGACCCTGAAAGGCACATCCTCGAAGACAACCGCCGCCTACTCGGAGCCAATTTGCTACGGTTAAGCCTTGATACTGCACGATTGGTAGCCAGTGGCCTTACCCGGGATGAATGCATCGCGGCCCTAGAGCTTCGCCCGCAGGCCTATGACCCTCGTATGCTGGCCGTCCTATCGCAAATTCAGATAGACCCGCCGCCGATGACAACCCGCTCGGTGACACTCGAAGAGCTCGAGCAAACGATGATTATCGACCAAGATGTGACCACCATCGAGGGTCTAATCGTGATTCGAAAAGGCCATGAAGTGACCGAGATGGTCCGTGAGCGCTTGGAGCGCTTCAACAAAGGGGTCGGCATCAAAGAACCCATTCGCGTTCTAGCCCCTCGATCACCTTGATTTTCTTAGAAGTTTGCGGAATCAAAGCCTTCATGCTACCGTTTTTATAAGGGTATTGTACCGGTTTGACGGGGAGGTCAGCCATGCCGGATCTGGCAACGCTTATTGGTTTATTGGGCGCTTTTGGGATTGTTGGCTTTGCCATTGGGCAAGGTGAAGGTGGCGTTGCCCTCTTCATTAACCCGCCCTCACTGCTCATTGTTATCGGCGGAAGTATATTTGTTGCACTGATGAAGTTCGGCCTTGGACAGTTCCTTGGAGCTATCAAAGTGGCACTGCAGGCATTTTTCTTCAAGGGCGCAGACACCAACGAACTTATCGAGCTTAGCCTAAGCCTCTCCAACAAGGCTCGCCGAGAAGGCGTATTGGCCCTGGAAGAAGAGAACGTCACCAACCCGTTTCTTAAAAAAGGAATCGAATACCTCGTGGATAACGTGGATGGACAAGTAATTAAGTCCACACTTACCAAGGAGATGTATCAGGCTATGGACCGGCATGATGGTGGCATCAAAATTTTCAAAGCCATCGGCGATGTTGGCCCGGCCATGGGTATGATTGGAACGCTTGTGGGCTTGGTCCAGATGCTTGCCAATATGGAAGACCCGAAGACCATTGGTCCGGCTATGGCGGTTGCACTTCTCACCACTCTCTACGGTGCGATGCTTGCCAACATGTTCGCGTTACCAATCGCCGACAAGTTAACCCTACGCAACAACGAGGAGCGCGTTACAAAAATGCTCCTCATCGATACCATTGTTTCAATTCAGTCCGAACAACACCCGCGTATCCTCGAGGAAAGTCTCAAGCCCTACCTCAAGGCCAGTAAGCGCGATAGTGGTGACGAGAAAGCTGCTTAAGCGAGGTCTCAATGGTTGGTAAAACGCCCGTTATAGAAGAGGAATCGACAGTGGCCAATGAGGACATTCCGTCAGATGCGGCTGCCTTCGAGGCTGTTGGAGACCGCATTCTAAAAATCATCGAAGCGGTTTTGGTAGCGCATTCCGAGCATCGTGGCGCCGGTCTTGGGGCGATTGATGTTCGAGAAGTGATGGCTGCTCTGCGTAATGTACCGGGGTTGATGCCTAAGCTTCTTCGAGGTTTGATTGGTCCTGACCAAGTCGTCAAGTATGTTCGAGACCCCTTCACGCGTGCGTTGGTTCAACCTTTTGCACATCTATTCGATACCGCACCCGATCAGAGCTTAGCTGAGGGCGCCCTCTCGCGCCGCATGCTGCCTGGATTTTTCATTGCCCTGCGGCTGATGGTAGGTGGTGAACGCTATGAGCATGCGCAGGCGGTCTGCGAGTCGACACTCGTCAAAAACAGAACCAGCCCCGAAGATCTGGGCAAGCTTGAATTCTGGGACGAACTTTACGCTGACCAAGCTGTTACTGACGTTGTTGCTGATATCTACAGCCGAGCCCTCTTGCGGCTCACGATGTACGAAAAACGAAAGCAGTGGTTCATTCGCATGGTGAACAGCCAACTTTCAGCCATCGATTCCATGACCGATGCTGATGGTGAGGCCAGCTGGGAGTTCACTGTGCAGCACTTTAAAATGGTCTTTGAAACCATTGCGATATCGCCCGATACAGGTGAATTATCGCCCGAGATGAGCAGCTACATCAGCGAGAACATGGACGACAAAAGTCTCCAGGAAGTTCATGAAGTCGTTCGCTTAATTTCCAGCGAAACTTAGCCCCTAAATCAGCAAACAATTCCAGGCACTAAGCGCATTCCACGGATTTTTGTTGACGCCTCGCGTTAGCCCGTCTACGCTCCCCATTAAAGGGGGATAATTATGCAGATTCAATCTATCATCGAAGAGCTACCAGCGGTCCGTTCCCGGGTCGAAATGGTCGTCAAAAAGCTTCCATCCGTTATTGAGGGACTCAAATACCTGAGAAAAACGGACCAAGAAGAGGAACTCTCCATCGGTTCCTATATCGAACGCAACGCCATTGACCACCCACACTTCCCGGCTGTGCTTTACGAAAATCAAAGCTTTAGCCACTCAACATTCAATGCCTGGGTCAACCGGTACGCAAACTACCTTGCGTCAGAGGGCATCCGTAAGGGTGATGTCGTTGTGGTTTTGCTTGAGAACCGCCCAGAAGTGCTGGTCTCGGTTGGAGCACTCGCTAAGCTTGGAGCGGTCGCATCACTTATCAACACCAATCAGCGCCGCGAAGCTTTAATTCACAGCATCGAGCTCTCAAAACCGCGCGCGTATATCGTTGGCGAAGAACTCTATACCGCGTTCTCCGAAGTCCTCAACGACGTACCCCGCGAGAACACCCCGCTCTTCTTCTTGCCTGATACCGGAAAAATGGATGTTCCTGAAGACTTCATCGATCTCAACGCCGTAAGCGACCGAGCCTCGAGCGACAATCCGCTCACAACGGGCCGAGTGAAGATGAAGGACCCATGCTTTTATATCTTCACATCAGGCACGACTGGGCTTCCGAAGGCATCTATCATGACGCACTTCAGGTGGGTTAAGGCATCGGCTGGTTTTGGTTTCTGTGCCCTAAGGCTCAAACCTGGTGAGGCAATCTACACGGCGCTTCCGCTTTATCACAACAACGCCCTGACCGTCGCATGGTCCTCAGCGTCCGCAGGCGGAGCTGCGATAGCCCTTCGTCGAAAGTTCAGCGTGAGTCAGTTCTGGAATGATACCCGAAAATTCAATGCCGTCGCCGTATGCTACATCGGTGAATTGTGCCGCTACCTCCTGAACCAACCCCGGCGTCCAGACGATGCTCACAACCCGGTACGGCGTATTGTCGGTAACGGACTCCGTCCTGATGTATGGATGGAATTTAAAGAGCGGTTTGATATCCCAGAGGTTTATGAATTTTATGGTGCCAGTGAGGGCAACATTGCCTTTATCAACCTCTTCAACCTCAATTGCACCATCGGCTTCTGTCCACTGCCCTATGCGATTGTAAAATACGATATTGATAAGGATGAGCCGCTGCGCGACAGCAACGGACGATTTATTAAAGTTGGAAAAGGTGAAACTGGACTTCTTCTTGGCCAAGTGACCAAAAAAACGCCATTCGATGGTTACACGAATAAAGAAGCCAGTGAGAAAAAACTATTCAGAGATGTATTTGACGAAGGTGACCTCTGGTTCAACTCCGGCGACCTTCTCAAAGACATGGGCTTTCGACACGCTCAGTTTGTAGACCGTTTAGGTGACACCTTTCGCTGGAAAGGCGAGAACGTCTCAACCACTGAAGTGGATGAGGTCGCTAACGGGTTCTATCAGGCCGAAGAAGCCACTACCTACGGGGTTGAGATTCCAGGCACCGATGGCCGCGCAGGGATGATATCACTGGTTCTAAATGTGGCCCTAAAGGAATTTGATGCCAAAGCCCTGAGCGAGAGCCTACAGTCCTCGCTTCCTGCTTATGCCCTCCCAATCTTTATTCGGCTTCGTTCAGAACTCGAAGTAACGGGTACTTTCAAACATCGTAAGGTGGATCTCAAGGAGCAAGGCTTTGATGTAAACCAACTCAAAGACCCGGTCTATGCTTGGTTGCCTGGCAGCGATTCTTATCAAAAGCTAACCAAAAAACGCTACGATGAGATTATGGCCAAGAAAATTCGCTTCTAAGCTCAGTAAGTAAGCAAAAAAAAGAGGGCCAATGGCCCTCTTTTTTATTTCTGATTTTTACAGGTCACGTCATGAACTCATTCGACATGCGCTGAAGCTGCTCACAAGACCCTGAGATGTTATTCGCAGCATCGCGTGCACGACCTGCTGCATCCACAGTCTCCTCAACCGTTCCAGCAACGTGTGAAATGCTGTTTGCGATCTCCGTTGTCCCACCCGCTGCTTCATGCAAGTGCCGCCCCATTTCTTGAGCAGTAATGGTTTGTTCCTGAACAGCTGTTGCAATGGTTGTTTGGTATTCGTTTACTTGCGTAATGATATCCAAAATCTGACCAATTGCAGTCACCGCACCATCCATATCTGTTTGGATGGCCGTGATTTGCTGAGTAATCGACTCTGTTGCCTTCGTCGTTTCCTTGGCCAATTCCTTAACCTCAGTCGCAACAACCGCAAAACCCTTACCCGCTTCACCCGCACGCGCGGCCTCAATGGTAGCGTTCAAAGCAAGCAGGTTCGTTTGCTCAGCGATAGAACTAATCACTTTAACAACCGAGCCAACTTCTTTACTCGTCATATCGAGCTGGTTAACCGTCTCTTTTGTGGTCTCTGCAATAGCAACTGCCGACTGAGCAACTTCCGATGCCTGTCGAGCGTTGATTGCAATCTCGTTAATATTGGAGCCCATTTCTTCAACACCAACAGCAACCGTTTGAACGTTTTCGCTCACTTGAGATGCCGTGGCCGATAGTCGGCTCGTTTCGGATGAGGACGATGCCGCATCGTCAGCCATCTTATCGCTGGTTGCTGCCAACTCAGTAATGGAGCTCATCAACGAATTACTAGAGCTAGCGACAGTCTCAACGAGAGTACGTACTCCGCTCAAACCATCACGAACCAGGTTGAGCGATTGATTCTCGCCGCCCGCACCCTGAAATCGGAGGTCACCGCGTGAAACTGCAGCAAACACTTCAGCCATTTCTTCGCCGTCAGAGCCGTCACTTGCGGATTTGACAATGCCGCCGCAAACTAAAACAAGACCTACTATAAAGAGTCCTGCCAAAGGCACGGTATTGCTCTTTTCCTTGTCGTCTGCATCGGCTGACTTCGATTCTTCTTCACCCTCGTCGTCTTCATCTTCATCTTCATCTTCATCGTCGTCCGAATCTTCATCGGCATCAGCGGTGGCCTCAGCAACGGTTGAAGGAGAAGTGATCTGGACGGTGCCGTACATCACCCCAGCCAACGCAATGGCTGCAATAACGCAAGCACGAATAATACCTGGGGACAAACTATCCCCTCCCTGACTCTGACCGAGTTCGCTCATGTATACCCCCGAAGTCGATAGGACCACGTTAACGCACGAAATCACAAAAACTTTACTAGATATTCAGGGGTTGGAGCGAGTTTTATTTCATAAAAAGCGAAGAGCACCCCGAAAGTCTTTAGTCGCAACGGGCTTTGCGATAGGTTTAAAGGGCACAAAATGAAGGAAGAAAATCATATGACATCAGCTGAATGCCCGGTAGATGTAGACGTATTAGACACCCTCAGGGAGCTTGCAGATGAAGATACCCCTGATTTCTTCACTGATTTGATTGAATCCTACGTAGACGACGCATCCCGCTTGGGTGGAGAGCTACTCCAGGCGATCGCTGCCCAAGACGTGGAGCTTGTCGCTCGGACGGCCCACACCATGAAATCGAGCAGTGGGAACGTTGGAGCGGGAAAGCTTGCCAGTCATTGTGCGGCCATCGAGGCCCAAGCCAGAACCCACAACAATTTGGATTCTGTATCCGAAAAAGCTGAACACGTAACCGCTGAACTTAAAGCCGTTGTTACGTACCTCTCTACCCTCATTTAAAGACCCTTCTTCCGAAAAAAGAGCGTAAAGCCGCCAAGTTGCATGGCGTCACCCCCAGCATCTGCTAGACTTCTTGGAGAGCTAGACTGGGGGGTTTATGCGGGGACAACACTCAACCTGGCAAGTAATTCTGATGGCATTTGTGCTGGTCGGATGCGAAGCCGCAATTATCGAGTCCACTGAAGACACCTACGAGCAAACAGAGAGTTGCGGCAACGATGTTGTTGAACCCGGCGAGGTCTGCGACGACGGAAACCTAAGTAACCAAGACGGTTGCCTTGCAACATGCCAACCAGCCTCATGCGGAGATGGTTTTCAGCGTAACGATATTACGACTCCAGGGGCCGAGGGTTTTGAAGCTTGCGATGCCGGTGCGGCCAACTCCAACACAACACCCGATGCCTGCCGTACAGACTGCTCCCTGCCAAAGTGTGGTGACCAAGTCGTTGACAGCGGCGAAGACTGCGATGATTCCCTCTCCGATACCGAGCCAGACAGCTGCCGAACCAACTGTACTTTTCCAAGCTGCGGCGATGGCGTTGCCGACACTGGCGAAGAATGTGATGACGGAAACGACATAGACGGAGATGGCTGCTCTGCATGCCGGCTCAGCCTCTGTGGCAACGGCGTTATTGAAGGCGATGAGCAATGTGATGATGGTAATAACAACACCTTCGACGATTGTCCCAATGACTGCCTGATTGCAATCTGTGGCGACGGAACCCATGAAGGGTCTGAAGCTTGTGATGATGGTAATACAGTCAATACCGATGCATGTACTGGATCATGCAATGAGGCGATTTGCGGCGACGGCATCGTTCGTTCCGATATCATCAATCCCCAAGATTCTGGTTACGAAGCTTGTGATGAAGGTGCTGCCAACGCTGATTCAGCCGACGCGTGCCGAAACGATTGCTCCCTGCCTATTTGTGGCGATGGCATCCAAGATAGCGACGAACAATGCGATGATGGCAACACAAACAACAACGACTTCTGCCCGAATGACTGCCAATTCTCCAACTGTGGTGACGGCGTTATCACAGGCAGCGAGCAGTGCGATGACGGCAACAGCGAAAACTTTGACGATTGCCCCAACGACTGCCGCTTTCAACAATGCGGAGACGGAGTCGTGGATGGCAGTGAACTTTGTGATGACGGTAACCTCGTCAACACCGACGCCTGCCGCACAGATTGTTCGCCCGCAACCTGTGGTGACGGTGTTATCCGACTTGATATTTTCGATACAACCCATCCGGACTTTGAGGCATGCGATGATGGTATCGAAAACTCAGATACAGATCCCAACAGCTGCCGCAGTAACTGCCGGAGCTATACATGCGGTGACTCCGTACAAGACTCTAATGAAGACTGCGACGACGGCAACACTTTGGATGACGATGCCTGCCCTTCTGATTGCCTCTTAGGGACCTGTGGCAATGGGACCATTGAAGGCATTGAACAATGCGATGATGCCAACCTCGATAACGAAGATGATTGCCCCAATGATTGCATGCTTGCCGTCTGCGGTGATGGAATCATCGAAGGACGCGAGGAATGTGAAGACGGTAATACAACGCCATGGGACGCTTGTACGAATACCTGCATGACCGCTCGCTGCGGCGACGGTATTACGAGACTGGATGTTGGGGACACTGATAACCCTGCCCATGAGAGCTGCGACGATGGTAATGACAACGACCTCGACTCGTGTACCAATCAATGCACACAGGCTACGTGTGGTGATGGCATAACAAGAGCAGACATTACCGATTTTAATAGTCCACTTTTTGAAGCCTGTGATGATGCAAATACCGACAACGATGACAGTTGCATATCTACCTGTCGTACCGCTGCATGTGGTGACGGCTTTATCCGCGCCGATGCTTCCCCGTCCGATCCTGGCTATGAATATTGTGACCCTGCATCCCCGCTCGACGACGGGACCTGTCCGCAAGATTGCACAAATCCGGCAAATACTGTCTGCGGTGACGGCATCGTCCAGGGCGATGAAACCTGTGATAACGGCACACTGAACTCAGCTGATGCTTTTTGTACACCGGTCTGCCAAATCGCGGCTTGCGGAGATGGCTATACGTGGGCGGGTATTGAACAGTGCGATGACGGAACAAATAACTCCAACACATCACCTGATACCTGCCGAACAAATTGCGTTCTCCCCCGCTGCGGTGATGGCATTCAAGACGGCGATGAAACCTGCGACTTAGGCACAGGTAATAACGACAACGAACCTGACGGCTGCCGAACAAACTGTCAGCAAGCCTATTGCGGTGACGGGATTTTAGATGCCGCTGAATATTGTGACCCACAAGATTTGGCCAATGGCGCTCCGTGTCCAGATGACTGCAGCAACCCCGACAATTCAGTGTGCGGCAATGGGTTTATGGAAGGGTTCGAAGAATGTGATGAGGGACCAAACAACAGTGCTTCGGGAACCTGCTCTACAGGCTGTACTTTACCCATTTGCGGAGATGGAACGATTCAGGGCGAAGAAGAATGCGACGACGCCAATAACGTAAACACTGATGCCTGTAGCGATTCCTGCAACGTTGCCAGCTGCGGTGATGGTGTAACGCGCAGCGATTTAACTCTGGGCGAGGACGGTTATGAGTTCTGTGATCCAGGACCAGGCGGAGACAACCCGGCAACCTGCCCTAATGATTGCAGTGACCCCAGCAGCTCAGTGTGCGGAGACTCATCCATCGATGGTTTCGAGGAATGCGATAACGGCCCTGATAATAGTGATGGTGGTATTTGCACATCAACTTGCACAAACGCGGCCTGTGGTGATGGGCACCTGCGAAGTGGTCTCATTCCGGGACAGACAGGTTACGAGCAATGTGATGACGGCAACACCCTAGCTGACGACTCGTGCACAGACACCTGCAAGCTGGCTTTCTGCGGTGACGGGATAACCCGTGCAGACATCCTCAACCCCAACCACGGACTCTATGAAGCATGCGATGACGCCAATGGCGAAGATGCAGACGCCTGCACCGACACCTGTAAAGTCGCAAAATGCGGCGACGGTATTCTGCGAACAGATATTACCCCAGGTAATCCAGGCTTTGAGTTTTGCGATGGTTCCCCAGGTTGCCCAGCCGACTGCAGCGACCCCGACTCAGCTATTTGCGGTGACGGAGTTATTACGGGCAACGAAGTTTGTGACTTTGGTGGACTAAATAGTGACAACGGGCAATGCACCCTCTCGTGCCTTATTAATACGTGCGGCGATGGGCTTGTATGGACTGGCCGAGAACTATGTGACCTTGGAAATGCAAACGATGACCAGGGAAGCTGCACAACAAACTGCCTCTTACCAACCTGTGGTGACGGGATCATTCAGGCAGATGAGGAATGCGACGAAGGTGCGGCCAACAATAATACCTCCACCTTGACAACTGCTTGCCGAACCACTTGCCGCGTAAGTTTCTGCGGTGATGGTGTTCAGGCTGACAACGAGTTTTGCGACCCCAATGACCCATTGGCAACCGGTTGTCCGCTCGACTGCACCAACCCTACTCTCGCAGAGTGCGGCGATGGAATTATTTCAGGGTTTGAGGAATGTGACGACGGCTCCAACATCGACGGCTCTGGCTGCGACAGCAACTGCTCAGTTACCGCATGCGGCAACGGTGTTGTCACCGGAGATGAAACGTGTGACCAAGGAAGCCTTAACTCAGATGTAAATCCTGACACCTGCCGCAGTGACTGCTCTGCCCCGCGTTGCGGTGATGGTGTGATGGATATCGCCGAGTTCTGTGATCCGGGAATTGGCGGCGTCTTGGATTGCCCCTCAGACTGCACCGACCCTGAACAAGCTGTCTGCGGTAATGGCATCACCGAAGGTTACGAAACCTGTGACAATACAATCAATACCGATGGCTCGGGCTGTGACAGCAACTGTTCAGTCACTGGTTGCGGTAATGGTATCGTCACCGCGGGCGAAGCCTGCGACGATGGGAATTTCGATGCATTTGATAGCTGTACCGCTGCATGTGCCCTTGCTACCTGCGGTGACGGGATTTGGCGAAGTGACATTTTGGACCCAACCGCGGCTGGCTATGAAGGCTGCGACGACGGCAACACCATCAATGACGATAGCTGCACCCTCGCCTGCCTCCCCGCTCAATGCGGCGACGGCATTCGAAGACTCGATAAGGTTCAAGGACAACTTGGCTACGAATTCTGTGATGACGGTAACACCGTAAGTGGAGACGCGTGCCCCGGTGATTGCACCGACCCCGGGCAATCCGTATGCGGCGATGGCATTCGAGAAGGCAATGAAGCTTGCGACAACGGTGCAAGCAATTCAGACAGTGCGCAATGCACCTCGAGCTGTAGCTTCAACGTCTGCGGCGATGGACTCAGGCATGAGGGTGTTGAAGGTTGTGATGATGGAAACGCAAACAACAACGACACATGCACCAACAGCTGTATCCCCGCCACATGTGGCGATGGCTTTATGCAACCCGGCGAGGAATGTGATCAAGGAAACGCCAATAACAACACCAGCACAAGTCCTGATAGCTGCCGGAACAATTGTCGTTTAAGTTACTGCGGCGATTCTGTCGTCGCATCCAATGAATATTGCGACCCGCTTAGCCCCGACAATACTCTGCCCTGCCCCAGCGATTGCACCGACAGCACACTCTCTGTTTGCGGCGACACTGTGGTTGAAGGCTTCGAAACATGTGATGATGGAAACAACGCAGATGCTGATGGTTGTGATAGCAATTGCACCGAAACAGGCTGCGGCAACGGTGTCATTACCTTCGGCGAATTCTGTGATGACGGTCCTCTCAACTCGGACGAAAACAGCGGCGCTTGCAGAACCACTTGTGAGTTACCCTCCTGCGGCGATGGCGTCCAAGATGACGATGAGTTTTGTGACCCAGAGGTATCTGGCTCGGAAGACACCTGCCCACAAGATTGCTCTAACCCGGACGAATCCCTTTGCGGTGATGGCGAGACGACCGGCTTTGAAGAATGCGACGACGCAAACTTCAGCAATGGAGACGGCTGCGACGTGAACTGTACCGTCACTGGTTGTCAAAATGGGATTGTCACGGATGGTGAAGGGTGTGACGACGCCAACAGCAACAACTTTGATGCATGTACCAACGCCTGTGTCGTCGCCAGCTGCGGAGACGGTATCCCCCGGTCCGACATTCTTGACCCCGGAGTACTTGGTTATGAATCCTGCGACGATGGTAACAACATCAACAACGACGGATGCACCAACGCCTGCACCTTCGCTCGATGCGGAGATGGTGTCATACGCGCCGACGTTCCTTTGGAATCACCCCTCTTTGAACACTGTGACGATGGAAACAACGTCAATGGAGACACTTGTCCCTTTGACTGTTCAAACCCTACCGCCGCCAACTGTGGCAATGGTATTCGAGAAGGTAATGAGGGATGCGACGAAGGAATACTCAACTCCGACAACAGCGGCTGCCTCGCCAGCTGCCAAGTTGCCCAGTGCGGTGACGGCCTCATCTGGACAGCCTTTGAGCAATGCGACGATGCAAACACCAACAATAACGACAGCTGCACCACCTACTGCAATGTCGCAAGTTGCGGAGACGGTTTTCTTCAGGGGCTCGAAGAGTGCGACGAAGGCGCAGCCAACACGAATCTCAGCAACAGCCCAAGTGCATGCCGACTTGATTGCCGACTGTCCTACTGCGGGGATGGCGTCAGAGACAGCAGTGAATACTGTGATGCAAGCGCTCCGGGCGCAGACCCTGAATGCCCAAGCGACTGCACCAACGCCGCCAACTCAGTGTGCGGAGACGGCCAAACAACCGGCTATGAAACATGCGATGACGGTAATCTAACCGATGCCGACGGCTGTGATTCGAACTGTCAGCCTACGGGCTGTGGAAACGGACTCGTAACTTTCGGAGAGTTCTGCGACAACGCCGACCTAAACTCAGACACCTTACCTGATGCATGCCGTACGGATTGCTCTACTCCGTCATGCGGTGATGGCGTGAAAGATAGCAACGAGTTCTGCGACTCAGCTGCCTCCAACGACCTAACGCCTTGCCCCAGTGACTGCTCTAATCCAGAGGCTGCTACCTGCGGCAACGGTAGCGTGGAAGGTTTTGAAGAGTGCGATGATGCCAACACCGCGAATGGAGATGGTTGCGACAATAACTGCACCCTAACCGCTTGTGGTAATGGCATCGTCACGGCTGGAGAATCTTGTGATGATGCAAATTCTGACAACTACGACGCGTGTACCCAAAACTGTGTAGCCGCAGCTTGCGGCGATGGCTTTTGGAGAGCCGACATCCTAAACCCAGAGGAGCCGGGCTTTGAAGGATGTGACGATGCCAACAGTGACAATACCGATGCCTGTACAAACGACTGCTTGGTCGCAAGATGCGGCGACGGTGTCACACGCACGGACATCCCTGCGGGTCTTATGGGCTATGAGCATTGCGATGACGGCAACACCAACGGCGGTGATGGGTGCCCTGCTGACTGCACGGATCCAGACGGATCTCTTTGCGGTGACGGTGTCGTTGAAGGCAATGAAGCCTGTGATTTTGCCGGTGCCAATAACGACAACGGAACTTGTACGACAACATGCGTGTTCAATACTTGCGGTGATGGTCTTGTTCATGCGGGCATCGAACAGTGTGACGATGGCAATAGCAATAACAATGCCGGGCCTTGCACCACAGCCTGCCGCCTACCAACTTGCGGTGACGGATTTGTCCAGGGCGACGAGGAATGTGACCTCGGTCCACAAAATAATAACACAAGCACCGCGGCCGACGCATGCCGAACAACTTGCAGAATAGCTTATTGCGGTGACGCGGTTGTTGCAGATGGCGAATTCTGTGACCCCGAAGATCCAAACAGCGACCAGGACTGCCCAGAAGATTGCAGCAACCCTGCTCTCGCCGAATGCGGCAACGGTGTAAGAGAAGCGTTTGAGTTATGTGACGATGGCAACGACATCAATGGTGATGGGTGCGATACCAACTGCAGCGAAACGGCATGTGGAAACGGTATCATCAGCACCGACGAGTCTTGTGATGATGGCCCGCTTAATTCAGATGACGAAGTAGATGCTTGCCGAACAGACTGTAACTCGTATTCGTGCGGTGATGGTGTCGTCGACTCAAATGAATACTGCGACCCAGACGCACCCGGCGTAGCGGCCAACACCTGCCCCACCGACTGCTCAAACCCTGATGATGCTCTATGCGGCAATGGGCAAACCGAGGGTTTTGAAGAATGTGACGATGCGAATGGTATCGATGGCGACGGCTGTGATTCTAACTGTACAGAAACCGCATGCGGTAACGGAATCGTGACCGGTGGGGAAACCTGCGACGACGCAAATCAGGACAACTACGACAGCTGTCTCAATACCTGTGAACCCGCAACCTGTGGCGATGGTTTTTGGCGCTCAGATATCCTTGACCCATCAAGCCCAGATTTCGAAAGCTGCGATGATGCCAATGCAATCACGACGGACGCTTGCACCAACACCTGTCAGGTCGCTCGGTGCGGTGACAACATCGTTCGTACCGACCTCGATGAAACAAGCCCTGGGTATGAACACTGTGACGACGGGAATAACCTAAGCGGTGACGCCTGTCCTTTCGACTGCTCTGACCCGGCTGGTTCAGTTTGCGGCGATGGCATTCGCACAGGAAATGAGGCCTGTGATTTAGGTGAAAACAACAGCGATACCGGTGGTTGCACCACACAATGCTTACTCGCGGTTTGCGGCGATGGTCTTGTTTGGGGCGAACGAGAACAATGCGACAACGGAGCCGCGAACGCGAATACTGGTACCTGTACAAATATCTGCACTCAGGCAACATGCGGTGATGGCTGGTTGCAAAGTGGCGAAGCCTGCGACCTGGGGACCGGTAACTCTAATAGCACGACAGATCCAGACGGCTGCCGTATGAGTTGCCTAAGGCCTTCTTGCGGAGACGGTGTTACCGATACATCGGAATTTTGTGACCCTCTCGATCCAGCAAGTGCCAGCCCTTGTCCATCTGACTGCACGAATCCTGCCACAGCAAACTGCGGCGATGGTATCGTCCAAGGGTTTGAAGAATGCGACGACCAAAACAATACCAATGCAGATGGATGCGATAACAACTGCAGCATCACCGCATGCGGCAACGGCGTTGTGACTGAGGGCGAAAGTTGCGACAACGGATCTCTGAACAGCGACTCCGAAATCGATGCTTGCCGAATCAACTGCCAAGCCGCAGCTTGCGGGGACGGCATCCTGGATACGGGTGAATATTGCGACGACCCACAGAACCCCGATTGCCCACAAGACTGCTCAAACCCTGCCCTCTCAGCCTGTGGCAATGGTACTGTTGAAGGTTTTGAAACCTGCGATGACGGCGCCAATACAGATGGCAGCGGCTGCGATAGCAACTGTACCATAACGGGTTGTGGAAACGGCATCACCACAGGGTCGGAAGCTTGCGACGATGGCAACGACGACGACTATGACAGCTGCACCAATAGTTGCGTAGCGGCCAGCTGCGGTGATGGAATATGGCGCTCAGATATCAATGACCCAGAGGCAGGAGGCTTTGAGGGATGCGATGACGGTGACAGCATTGATACAAACGCGTGCACCAACAGCTGCGCGTTAGCAATCTGCGGCGACGGAATTGTCCGCGAAGATCTCGAGGCAGGTACACCCGGTTACGAATACTGTGATGACGGTAATTCAATCAATGGTGACGCCTGTCCATCAGACTGCAGTGATCCAACGGCGGCAGTTTGTGGTGACGGCATTCGAGAAGGCAACGAAGCATGTGATAACGGTATTGCCAACAGCGACACTGGTTCGTGTACTCTAAGCTGCAATGCGGCGACATGCGGTGACGGTCTCCATTGGCTCGGCAACGAAGGTTGCGATGACGGTAACAACATCAATACCGATGGATGTACCAATACCTGTGTGACTGCCGCTTGCGGAGATGGCTTTATCCAAGTTGGTGAGCAATGTGATGACGGCTTGAGCAATAGCGCGACGAGCACAAGCCCAACCGCCTGCAGAACCAACTGTCAAACTGCCCATTGTTCCGACGGTGTCACCGATACTTCCGAGTTCTGTGACCCACTCGACGCCAACAGCCCCCAGCCGTGTCCGCTCGACTGCACCAACCCGGCCACATCCGTATGCGGCAATGGTGTTCCCGAGGGATTTGAAGAGTGCGACAGTACCACCAACACCGACGGAAGCGGCTGCGACAGCAACTGTACCGTAACAGCTTGCGGCAATGGAATCGTCACGCTCGGCGAGGCATGTGACGATGGCGAAAATAATTCAGACAGCGATATTGATGGGTGCCGCACCAACTGCCAAACGGCCGGCTGCGGAGATGGCGTCGTGGATACGGGCGAATTCTGCGACCCTGGTGTCCCTGGGGCTGCGCTCACCTGCCCCGCCGATTGTAGCGACCCAGACCTAGCCACCTGCGGCAACGGAATCGTTGAAGGACTCGAAAGCTGCGACAATGGCACGAACGAAGACGGCAGCGGTTGCGATAGCAATTGCACCGTCACCGCTTGCGGAAATGGTATAACCACCGCGGGTGAGGCATGTGACGATGGTAATACAAATGCATTCGATGGCTGCACCAACACCTGCAACCAAGCAGCATGTGGTGACGGCCTTGTTCGTAACGACATTCTAAATCCAGACGTTGCTGGCTTCGAGAATTGCGACGATGCAAACACTATAAATGACGACAGCTGCACCAATACATGCCGCAGCGCCAAATGCGGTGACGGTGTCGTCCGCAGTGATATTGAAGCAGGCAACCCCGGTTATGAGTTCTGCGATGATGGCAACAATCTTAACGGCGATACCTGCCCAAGCGACTGCAGCGATGCCAGCCAAGCCGTTTGCGGGAACGGCTTACGTGAAGGCAATGAAGCTTGCGATGCTGGCGCAAACAACAATGACAACGCTGAATGCACTACCTCTTGTCTCTTGAACGTGTGTGGCGATGGCTTAGTCTTAGCCGGCTCAGAAGCGTGTGATGACGGTAACACCAGCAACACCGACGCCTGCACCACCTCATGCATTCCAGCGAGTTGTGGAGATGGATTTATCCAGGCTGAAGAAACCTGTGACAACGGCTTGAACAACTCCGACACGAGCACTGACCCGAGCGCTTGTCGCAGTAACTGCCAAGTTGCAAGCTGCGGCGACGGGGTCAAGGCAAGCAACGAGTATTGCGACCCGTTCGACCTAGATAGTCCTCAGCCCTGTCCCGATGACTGTTCCAATGCGGCGCTGGCTATCTGCGGAGATGGAGAAGCCGAAGGGTTCGAAAGCTGTGATGATGCTAATGCGATAGAAGGCGACGGCTGCGACAGCAACTGTACCGAGAGCGGCTGTGGCAATGGTATCCAAGCTGGATCTGAAGCCTGCGACGATGGTGAAAACAACTCCAACACCTTGGCTGATGCTTGCCGAACCGACTGTAGCCTACCCGCCTGCGGTGATGGTGTGTTGGACGACATTGAGTTTTGTGACCCAACCGCGCTCGGCTTTGATGCCGAAACATGCCCATCAGATTGCAGCGACCCTGATGCTGCCGTTTGCTCCAACAATATCAGAGAGGGTTTTGAAGAGTGTGATGACGGCAATGCTACCGACGGAGATGATTGTGATACCAACTGCACGTTCACAGCTTGTGGCAACGGCATTCAGACCGCAGGTGAAGCGTGTGACGACAACAACGATGATAATTTCGACGCATGCACCAACAGTTGCGCGCTCTCCGTTTGCGGCGATGGCATATGGCGCGGAGACATCTTAGACATCACGAACCCTGCCTTCGAAGCATGTGACGATGGAAATACAAATTCAAACGACGCATGTACCAATGGCTGTCTCGTTGCCACCTGCGGCGACAATATCGTCCGACTCGACGCTGCGCCGGGAGAAACCGGCTACGAATTCTGTGACGACGGAAACTTAGAGAATAAAGATGGTTGCCCGAATGACTGCACGAATCCGGCATCCGCAAACTGCGGCGATGGTGTCAGGACAGGCCCCGAGAGTTGCGACAACGCTGCTGCAAATAACGACACTGCTGAGTGTACTGAAAATTGTGAAGTAGCAACCTGTGGTGATGGTTTCACCTGGGCGGGCCAAGAAGGCTGTGACGAAGGCCCCGGCAACAGCAACACCGGCAGCTGCACTGAGCAATGTGTACCGGCGACTTGTGGAGATGGCTTTGTACGAACCGATGTTACACCTGGCAGTAACGGATATGAAGAATGTGATGATGGCATTAACAACTCGGACTCTCTACCCAACACCTGTCGAAACACATGCGTTCTTGCAGCTTGCGGTGATGGCGTCGTGGATACCGGAGAGGATTGCGATGACGGAAACAATGAAAATGACGACAACTGCCCTAACGACTGTCAGATTGGCATCTGCGGAGACGGCATCGTCGAGGGAGCAGAGACATGCGACATTGGAACAGACAATCAAGGAAACTCCCTCAATCTAGACAATGGAGCGTGTACATCAAGCTGTATCATTGCCGCGTGTGGTGACAATCTCATTCAAACGGGCATCGAGGCATGCGACGATGGCGACGATAACTCTGACACAAGCGCGGACAGTTGTCGCAATAATTGCCAGGTTGCCCACTGCGGTGACAACGTCGTCGACAGCAACGAAACCTGTGATGATGGGAACACGATTGCTACCGATGCTTGTACGGACACCTGTGCTCCGGCTGCCTGTGGTGACGACATTGTTAGAACAGATATCTCTGAAACTCTAAGTCCACTTTTCGAAGAATGCGATACCGGCAACGCCAACGCAGATACTCCTGATACCTGCCGAACAGACTGTCGACTGCCAAAATGTACGGACGGAATCGTCGATGCCTCCGAAGAATGCGATGATGGTGACGAGAACAACTACAACGATTGCCCGAACGACTGTAGTTTCGCTGTTTGTGGCGATGGTATACTCGAAGGAAACGAAGATTGTGATGATGGCAACGACGATAATCTCGATGGCTGTTTTACTGATTGCCATTCCGAACCTTTAATGAGTTACAAGTTTGAAGGTAGCGCCGAAAACACCGGACGCTCCGCCCCCGAATTTAATGCGACTGCGGAAAGTATAGATTACATCGACAGCATCGCCGGATTAGGCAGCGCTGCCCAATTCAAGACCGACGCGGATGCCGACCAAGACACCTCCTGGCTTCGCGTGAATGAGATAAGATCGGCCATTGGTTCAGTCAGTCAACTTGTCATTGGCGTGTGGTTCAAACAGGACACGATTGCCGACAACGGAACCCTCTTCGATTTTCTAGCCACCACCCCGTCCAGCGGGGGCGGGATTCGGGTTGCCAACGGAGTGGATCAGGAAACCCTGGAAGCGTGCTACGCCAACAGTGGTTCAGGGGAGGTCTGTGGAGACATTGACCTTGGAGCGGGTTACGACGGGACTCAGTGGCACCACCTACTGGTCCGGCTCGCAGACAACACAGGCAATGTAGAAGTCAGTATTGATGGTATCGTACAACTGATTCTCAATAATCCAAATGCTGCTCCTATATTGAATTCCTTTATGGCCGATGACATGACATGGGGATTTGGAAGCGGTTTTGTAATCGATGAAATTAAAATTTTCGATATGGACTTCAACAGGCAAGAGCAGTGTGTTCTAGTTGTTGAGGGGACCTGGGATGCAACAACAGATAGCTGTGACCCTACCCCCGTTATAAATGATACTTCGCCGTAGGGAATATTGATGAAAATCAATTGGGACAAAGCCCAAAAAGTCTTTGATGAGCAAGAGCCGGAGCCTATAGACAAGAGTTCTCAGGCAACCGTACTCGTTGTCGATGACGAAGCTCCTAACTTGACTCTTTACCGTGCAGCACTCGAACAGCGATTTAACGTGCTCACAGCTCAATCCGGTGACGAAGCACTTACGGTTATCAACGAGCAGGATATCCACGTCGTCGTCACTGACCACCGAATGCCTAAAATGACAGGTATGCAGCTCTGCCGTGAACTTAAGAGACGTCAGCACGCGGCTCCCCGTATTATCATCACGGGCTACGCTGACCTCCAAGGCGTCATCAGTGCAGTAAACGAAGCAGGTATTTTTAGGTACGTGACCAAGCCGGTCAATCGCGAAAGTCTCAATGCCGTCGTTGATGCCGCTGTCACTGAAAATACGGTTGTAGAGGAGAATCGCCGACTATTAGCTTTGCTTAAAGATATTCTGGAAGAGAACTCCGAACTCCATAAAGAAAACGAAATCCTGGGCGGGTCCATGCGACGGGAAACGCCACTCAACGTCATGCAAGAGCCCAAGCGTATCCGAGTGGGAATCTTGATGCTCGATGTGCGAGGCTTTACACAATTGTCAGCTACATCCAGCCCGGGTGATATCTTCGGACTGCTTCAAGAACTCTTTAGCCCAATTCATAGAATCATTTATGACTGCGGTGGCATTGTAGATAAGCATATGGGCGACGGCCTCATGGCCGTTTTTGGCCTAGCCGGCGGCGACCCAACTGGTCCATCCCTTAGAGCGGCGAAGAACATCGCAGATGCTTTCCCACCGATGGTTCAAAATATTGCGGGTGGTCAATACGCGGATCTTCGTCTGAGTATAGGAGTGACCACGGGCGATGTTATTCTCGGCACCATCGGAAGTGAGCGCCGCTCCGAACTTGCAGTGATCGGTCGGCCGCCCAACCTAGCCTCACGTCTTCAGGATTTCACAAAGCACGCTCTGGCCCACCCCGAAACATCACCTCTGGGTTCCTTTCCCCACGTGATGGTATTATCCGAATCTGAGCTGGTAGAGCATTCTGATTTTCTGGAGCATATTGATCTCGGCGATGCACAAGTTCGAGATTTCTTGGAGCTTAAGGCAGTTGGCCTCTATAGAACCTGAAGCCAAAGTCTCCCTCACCCATTAAGCATGTAACCGACTAAAGAACCTAAGCTAACATCACTGCGAAACTCTAATCACAGTGGGCACCAAGCCCGTCGAATACGTCTATATCTTCTCCGACAAACGACTCTGCCGGCGTAAAGACATCGTCTTTCACATCATCGCCGATAACCACACCGCAATCTCGTCGCAGCGTTGCATTCTTGGTACTCAGATTGCCACTGCCCCAGCTCGAACCCGGGTCATTACCAACCTGGCCGATTACATCTGCAATTCTTCGGGCCTCGGCATCACCAGCACCGCCGCAAATCAATACCACGGCATCATCACCATTAAAGATGAGTGAATTCTCTAAGATGTCACAGCGTCCCTGCTCACTTTCGTCCATACGGTCATTACATAGAACTTGAGTTTCGCCGCCCGGCACTACATCCGAAAGTGCCACCGTGTAACCCACGTCGGTGCTGCCATTGGAATATATTTCCACCCAGCAATGTTCTAAATTGAATGCTTGCTCATTCGGATTGTAAATTTCTAGCGCCTTGTTCCAAGAGGACCCCTCAATGTACTCGGAGAAGAATGGCTCCACCATACAATCAGCATGAACCCCTTCAAAACCATTACAAGCCGTTCCTGGGAGACACGCAGTGGTTAGCGCGCTGCAGGAATAGCTGTCTGGACCGACGACGGAGCATACACCCGTCTCGGTCACAACTCCGGTAGAATCAGGGCTGCACGAATCCAGACCTAGGCAAGACTGCCCCGAGCACGGGTCAGCGATGCAAAGTCCGCTCAAGACAGGGAACTCGACAAAGCCCCCGTTGATATCACACTGGTCACAAAGGACACCCGCGTAACCTGTCTCACATTCGGAACAGAACTCACCTCCGAAGCCTTCAGGACACTCGCATGTAAAACTACCTACTTCATTGGTACACTCGGCCACCGGTGAGCATGTCGATATTCCAAAGGTACACTCATCCAAGTCGACACATTCATTCACGTTATTCAGTTCAAAGCCCTCATCACACAGGCACTCATAACCAACGATTCTGTCAATGCACGTGGCCGATTCGGAACAGGTGTCCGGTACCACACATTCATTCGATGCATCTGGGCAATAACCAGCCTCTTCAATGTGATCAAAATTCGCCCCGCCGCCAGAGATTGCATAGTAGCGATTGAACATTCTCACAATCAGACAGTCGTTTCGCGTGTAGCGGTCGAGCGAAGTTTCGATGTCGCCATTTCGAAGCTCTAAAAGTCCGAGTTCAAAGTTGTCAAATGCTTCTTGTCCGTCAGTGTCAGCCTCAATGTTCGGCTGGGTAACCAATGGATTCGAGCCGTGGTAAAGTGAGATATCCAGCAGTGCAAAAACAGAGTAGCCAAGAAGCGCACGCCACGTATGCGTGTTCACCAGTGCGCTTTCAAAACTTTCAAGTTCCTCCACAATCTTCACCACATCAAGATAGCAAAGCGTGAACTGCTTATCGTTAAGCTGGAAAGCCGCTAGGTCTTCAAGGCATGCGTCGATATTCTCAAGGCGACCAATCACCGCTTCCAACTTTTCGCGACCCGCCAAAGAGACCTCAACCGCTGCTTCCAGCTCTGGCTTCAAGCCTGAAATCATCATGGCATCGATTGCCTGAATCAGTTCAAGTCTAGGACGGTTTTCACGAGGCTGCGCCATTTGCGCGTCGACAGCCACTTGAGCCCGACTCACCTGGTTAGCCTCTTGATACTGTTGTTCGTAAACGGGAGCAGCGGCATCGTAGGCATCGGCCGCAGCATCCGCTCGTTCCAATCCATACAAACTCTGGAAACCGTTTTGAGCAGTTGAGTAGCTAACTTCTGTGGCTCTAAGCCACCAACCAGGACTGCTTGCGTCCAAGGCCGCTTGGCTTAGAGATGCTCGAAGTCTTGCCTCGTAAAGCATGACCGAGCCAAGGCGCGACTCCATGCCTCTCAGGCTACCTGGCCCTCCTCCTGAGCGTGCGCGCACCATGTCTTCAACTGCCTTCTGGGCCCTCCTAAAAGATGGCCCCCATTGAATTTGGCGGTCCGCAAATTCGCCAACTTCACTCAGCGAAGTCCGTGCATCCCAATAGTCCAGCGCATACCCAATATGCCCACGAGCGGCATTCAAAGATTCAGCAAAGTCCTCATCTTCATAGGTGTCGTAAAGTGCAGCAAGAGAACCATCAACTTCGACCAGCGTCTCTCGGTACCTAGGCGGAACGCCGCCCAATTCACCAACATAAGCCGACGACTCTAAGTTCCCGAGCCGCATACAGGCGCAATAATCGGCCCCTCGCTCCAATCGAGTTTCAGTAACATCGATAAAGGTATACTGATCTCCGCCGAGCGTATTCCATGGAATCGCGCGCTGGTTCTCGAGTTCAGGCGCACACTCACCACACGCCCCACCCGTTGCAGGATAAAACCCAACATAAGCTGGCCCACCACCGGCATTACCCGACCAAGAGGCGCTCACGGTTATTCCTGGCGCGTACTCATCCAGGGTACCGGCAACGAAACCCAGGGAACCGCCTAAGTTCAAATCGGTCGCGATATGTTGATTACCACCGTCATCTGTCTGAATGTGCAAACAGTAATCCATGCCGCGGGATAGATTGTGCCACTGCTCAGTGTTCTGCCAGTCTTGAGTGATGGCCTCTAGATGGTCTTGTGTCTCTTCGAGAATCAGCTCACTATCAGGACCGATACAGTCATCCCCGGCTTCGTTCGCTACGCTGTTTCTAAATAACTGGCTCGTCGTTACTGTCGGCTGACTCATCGTCCAACTCGCCGTGAGGCTTGGCGCATCGATGTCATCCACATTAAAGTTCACTTGGTCAAAGAGACCGAAGGCAACCAAGAAGCCAACAGACTGCGTTAACCGCACATCACCGATGTCTAGGGCAACACAGTAATCAAAACCGCGAATAACGCTTCCATCTGCCTCAGTGAAATCGAAATCGTCACCGCCGGCTAAGTCCCAAGCAATGACTCTTTCTTCCGCAGGGGCACTCGCACAGTTCGAACTTCGGTAAAGTGTGACGCTGGAAGCTGCTCCAGCCATTCCATCCCAGCTGGCCTCAACGGTCACAGTTGCTGTCACCTGGTTTAAGGTAGCAATCATCGCTGGATTGTTCGCAGGCACACTGAAATTGGCTGACGCACTGTCCGCACCACCATCTTGGGTATTCACTTCCAAGCAATAGGTCGCACCGCGTTTGAGTAATCCTGTATTCTGCCAATCAGCTACAACACTGCCGAGATGTCCGTAACTCTCACTAAGTACCGACTCGCCGTCGACGCATACACCATTTTCGGCTGTACCACCCTCATAGAGAGTTGCGCTACTTATCCCCATCGGGGTTAACGACCATTGGCCCCGAAGCGTTGGGCCCCATGAATCCGTCATCGAGAAGCCCAGCCCACCGATTGTGCTGTAATGCAGTTCCCCTAGAGCATGAACCGTTTGCGCTCCGCCCAAGCTAAGTTTTGCACAATAACTAAAGCCGCGCTCCAGACCAGGTGTGTTTCCAGGGGTAAATACTTCCTGAACCCCCGACGCAACATCCCAACCAATGTCGACCACACGCAGTGGGTTATCAGTGCAATCTGCTGACTGGTAGAGTGTAAGGTTAGAACTTGCACCAGCGTTGCCCTGCCAAACACCCGTAACAGTAAATGAAACATCATCCTGATTCACCGAAGCGGAAAGATCCATACTGGCATCGCCAAGAACCATCACCGCCGAAGCTTCGTCGGCCCCTGTGTCCTGTACATTCAATTGCACACAATAATCGCGCCCACGCTCGATTAGATGCCAGTCTTCGCTGTTTGACCACAAAACGGTTCTTGCCGTTCCATTGTGGTCTTGGCTATCGATAAGAACACCGCCCTCGCACGTATCGCCGTTAACCACGCCGCCACGATAAAGCTTTGTCGAAGTCACCTCGTCCTGGCTAAGTACCCACGATGAGCGAATAGACGGAACACTTTCTTGCTCAGTGCTGATAACCAGCGAATCGACATAAGCCCATTCAACCAAAAAGCCGAGAGGGTAATCCACCACGACCTGCCCCAAAACAAGACGCGCACAGTAATCGTGCCCACGTATAATCCCCGGGTGGTCATCTTGGTCCCAAGTGTGCGACCACGTTGTTGACTGATTCCATTCAATAGATTCCACCGCAACGGGGTTTTGCGTACAATTTGCACTGCGGTACAACACGACCGTCGCACCCGCCCCTGCATTACCGTCCCAACTGGCATCCAGCGTAAGCAGCGCATCGTCCTGATCCACAGAGCCTGCCAGCGATACCCCGGTAGCCGGCAACATCACGAGAGCCGCCCTTGTCGCCTCTCCACCATCCTCTGTTTCAACCTGAGAACAATACTCTAAGCCACGCTCTAAGGGGTGCCATGCTTCCGTATTGGCCCATTGATGCGTCCCGCCATCGGCATGGTCCACACTGACCGTAGAATCCACGACTAAGGCGCCGCCCACACAGGCTGTCTCATCACCATTGAGACTGGACCCCGCGTAAAGTTTAGCTGTAGTTGGTCCATTCGGCTCGAGTTCCCATGTGGCTTGAAGCTCTGGCGTTGCTGCGTTGCTCACAATCAAGTCGATAGAAGTGATGTCCGCGAATGGCAGCTCTCCTAGAGACAAGTCGTGGGTGGAATCGCCGAGAACCAGACGACCACAGTAAGAGAGGCCGCGAACAAGCGCTGGCAAATCTGTTGGGTCTACCACATAGGTATAACCGTCGGCCTGATTATAAGGGATAGCAGAAACATCAAGAGCAGCGCCGCTGCAATCGTTCGTTGGGAAGAGCTCTATCATTGCTGAAGCGCCAGCATTCCCTGTCCAAAACCCAGTAAGGGTTACCGTTGCCGTATCTACATCCAAATCACCTTGAACAAATGAATCGTTGTCGGGAAACTCAAAAGTTCTCGCCGTCTGATAAGCCTCCGCATCAAGTACTTTTACTTCAAGGCAATACGGTGTCCCGCGCGCTAAATTTTGCCAGTCATCTGTGTTCAACCAGCTCTTGGTTGCCGTGTTTAATGTATCGTGTGTTTCTCGAGAAACCTCTACTTTGCTATTACCACTGCAGACATGCCCTGCTGAAACGGAATCTCGGTACAGGACAGACTCCGAAGCAACTCGGTGATTCAGAGACCATGTTGCATCCAGGCTTGGTAGAGCCAGGTTTGCCGACGAAAAGCTGATGGCATCGATGAACCCGTATTCAAGTTCACCAAGGGAAATGGTCCTCACATCATTGCCAAGTTCGAGCTGCACACAATATTCATAGCCTCGCTCAAACCCTTGTCCACCGGGGTCAAAGGTATGGTCGAATACTGCTGAACTTAACTCGTTCCACAAAATTTCTCTCTGCGACAACGCTGCACCAGTACATGTACCATTTTGAAAAACGGATAAGCGGGCATTGCCGCCGGCTTGACCATTCCATCCGCCGTTAACTAAAACAGTGGCCTCATCTTGGTTCATATTGCCACTGAATGCCGTTGAAGCTGCCGGAACAACATAAACAGCAGCTGCACGTGCACCGCCAGAATCGGTTGATAAGAACTGTACACAGTATTGAGTGCCTCGCCACAAGGCTGCCGCTTCAGAGCTCTCAAATATCTCGTCATGACTCGCACCAGTGGTTGTCCTTTGCGCAAACTCTAATACACCGCCACTGCAAGTATCGTCTCCGGCCAGCGCCGCTCCGCGGTAAAGCTCTAGGAGCACAGGTGAATCATGATTGAGTGTATAGCTTGCTCGAACGGCCGGCGTGTTGCTGTTGGCCAACGTTAGAGAGACTGAAGCAAAAGTAACGAAATCCAATGAACCAAGTGGCACATCCTGAACCTGCTGACCCACGGTCAATCGACTGCAGTAACTCTGCCCTCTCACAAGACCGGCAACATCGTCTGGACCAAACGTATGACCAAAGCCTCCTTGGGCATCATAACCAATCGAAGCCGCGGCAATAGCCGTACCGGAACAATCAGCCGTTGCAAAGAGTTCGGCCTGCGACGAAGCACCTGCCTGCCCGGCCCACGTTCCATTCACGGAGATGGTACCGGTCACCTGATCAACCGTGCCTGTAAGCACCGGGTTGTTTGTAGGCGCCATGACCCCTCGGGCAGTTTGCGCATCCCCACCATCGGTAACCAATATCTCTACGCAATACTCAGTGCCACGCTCTAAGATCTGCGCTTGCACGGTATTGTTCCATGTCCTGGTAAAAGCACTGTTATGCCCATGCTCGTGCGACTCAAGCAATTCGCCACCGCTGCATAGGTTACCGGCAACAGTAGAGCCCTTAAATATTTTCGTTTGAGACGTTGTTGCGTGGCTTAAAGACCAGTTGGCTCTAAGCGATGGCGATGAAGGGTCTGCTACGACGAACTCCGGCCCCGCGATATGGGCATATTCAAGTTCACCCAGTTCAAAAGTCTGCCGTGCGTCACCCAATGTCAGCTGGACACAATAGTCTATCCCACGTTGAAAGCCATCGATGCCTGGTTCAAAAATGTGTGGTAACAATGCGGAAGATAATCCATCCCAACTGCTTGAGACCGAGCTGGTAGAAGCCCCAGTACATCCTGCATTGGCAAAGAGTTCCAGCAGCGCACCACCACCGGCCTGTCCCGTCCAGCTGCCCGATATTGTAAAGGTCGCATTTTCTTGGTCGACTACGCCACTTAGTGCCGTGATGTTGTTTGGCACCGTATAGGTCACGGCTTGGCTCGCGCCACCACCATCGGTAGTAGACCACTCCATGCAGTAGGTACCACCTCGTCTAAGTGGCCATTCAGCACTGCTCGACCAGAGTTCCGTGGCGGTCTCAAGAGCCGTCAAACGCGCTTCTGCAATCTGACTTCCTCCCTCGCACCGGTCATTAAGAACAACCGCACCGTAATGGAGGCTCTGACGAACCTCGACCGCGTGATTCATTTGATGGCTGGCAGCAAGGGTTGGCGTATTCACATCATCTAAAACAAGATCTGCCGCTAGGAAATCAGCGTAAACCAGCTCTCCAAGGTCCAGCTGAGTTGTAACCTCACCAAATCGCAAGCGCGCACAATATGAGTAGCCACGTTCAATGGAACCCACATCGCCTACCGTAAAGACATGTCCGTACGGCACAGTGCTTTCGTAACTGATTGCCGATGTGGCGATAGATTCACCGGTGCATGTAGAATTCTTATAGAGTTCCAATTGAGAGGCAGCTCCGGCTTGCCCTGTCCATGTTCCAACCAGGCTGATGCTGGCATTGGCTTGATCGATATTCCCTGTCAGTCCGGGCGTGTTCGATGGAGCAGTGACGCTTCGAGCTGTCTTCGCTCCACCTCCATCAGTAACCTCAACCTCAAGGCAATAACTCACACCCCGTTCGAGGTGCTGCCAATTTTCTTGGTTCTGAAAATTGACCGACGTCGACGCGCTGTGACCGTGGTCTGTTGCAGACACCTCATCGCCAGCTGCACAGGTCGTCCCTTGAGCGGAACTCCCCTTATAAAGCGTTGAGCGTGTTGTCGTCGCATGACTCAAACTCCAGGTTGCCCCCAATGCCGGTAAGTTTTCATTCGCAACATCAAACGATATCGCACTCAAATTCGCAAAGGTCAGCTCGCCCAAATCAACCGTACGCGAAACCTCGCCCAAAATAAGGCGGGCACAGTAATTTAGACCGCGAGTAAACCCTGATTCGGGAGGTAGAAATAAATGGGGAAATACGCCCGCGCCCATTGAGTTCCAAACAATTGCCGTTGTTTGAATGGGTGTACCTGAGCAACCACTGTTGGCGTGTAGGTCAATTCGAGATGCACCTCCAGCAATTCCGCTGAAGCCGCCGTTAATCGTCATTACCGCAGTTTCCTGATTTATAAAACCACCGAGTGCAGTGATGTTGTCAGGCACTTGGTACTGCGCAGAAGCCGAGGCACCCCCTGAATCTCCAGCAATGAACTGAACACAATAAAGGCCACCTCGCTTAAGAGGCATAGCGGCTTTGCTCTCCCAAGCATGTGCTGAGTTGTCGGAAATAACCACATAGGCATCTCCAAGCTGCGTACCACCTACGCATTCACCATTCGAGGCAGTTGACCCCTCGTATAAAGTTTGGGTCACTTCAACTGCATGATTCGTTTCAAATTGAGCCAGTAAGTTAAGCGCTGTTAAGTTACCTGCATCCAATGTGGCGGCCGTGAACTCCGCAACATTCAAAGTACCGAGGTCAATTTCAACCACGGAGTCACCGAGTCGTAGTTTAGCGCAGTAAGCACTCGCGCGGCTTAACCACGCGGTCGCAGATTCGAGGTAGGTCTTCTCTGTGCCTTGTAAGACGTTCCAGCCAAGGCTTTCGATAAACGTTGCGACACCACTGCAATCACTGTTCTTATAAATCTCAATCTGCGCATCATGAGCCGCAAGGCCATCCCATGTACCAGCAATCGTAATTTCACCTGCTACTTGGTCTATAGACCCCGTCACCACCGGATTACCGGTAGGCAAGGTCAGGTCCATTGCAACCGCGGAGTCACCACCGTCCAGAGTTTCAAGATGAACACAGTAAG
>JABJBS010000110.1 GCA_018668695.1 Deltaproteobacteria bacterium | reverse complement strand
GGCTTGCGACCATGAGAGCCACGCTCAAGGTCAGAGCACCGCCGGCCAAAGTTCTGCGTAGCACATCCTGCCCCTGGCCATTCGTGCCCAACAAGTGGTCCATTGAAGGTGGTGAGAGCGGACGGCCTACCAGCTCACGAGGATCTGAAAACCAAAACACAGCGAATCCGACCAAAACCACGACGGCGAGTAAGGCGAGTATTCCAACCACAGCCCGGTGTTCGTACCACTTTCGATTCATGACTCGTCGCCTCCCCGCCGGGTTCTTGGGTCAACGAAGACGTAGAGTAAATCGAGAAGTAAGTTCGAACCCAAAACCGCAAATGTCACAGTCGCAAAACAGCCCTGTAAAAGAGGATAATCCTGATTTCGGATAGCTTCGAGCATGAGCAAGCCCTGCCCTGGATAGGAAAAAACAATCTCTGTGAGCAATGCACCAGCCACCACATAACCCAACGCCATCCCCAAATTCGTAATCGAAGGCAAAAGAGCGTTTCGTGCGGCGTAACCAAAAATAACCTGCCTTTCAGACAAGCCTTTCGAAAATGCCATTTGCACATATGAAGTACCAAGTTCACCAATGAGCGCATTACGCATGGTCAACAACCAGCCGCCCAACGAGGCCACCACAATGGTTCCGATAGGCAGTGCTGCATGCCATGCCCTGTTGAGCACGAGTTCCCATGTGGTATCGAAATAGCGCTCAACGGATTCGGCATGACGAACCGGAAACCAATCCAGGGAATAACCAAGATAGGAAACACTCACCATCGCGAGCCAAAAATAGGGAAAACCCCCGATAAAAATAAGCAATGGTGGCAGCCAGCGGTCGAGACCTTCTCCCGGACGCCGCGCACATAGAACCCCTAAAAAAGTTCCAATCACAAAGCTTAGAATCAACGCCGTACCAGCAATCAAAAGCGTCCAACCCAAAGCATTCCAAACGAGAGTAGAGACCTGCTCGGGAAAACGGACCACTGATACGCCCCAGTCGCCGGTAACGATACCACTTAGATAGTTCCAATACTGCTCGAAGATATTCCCCTCAGCCTGCCCCATCGCACTGCGGATAGCAGCCTCAATTTCCGGTGTAAGCCTGCCCTTTAATCGCCCGAGCGTAGCTTCGACCGGGTCACCAGGCATCATTCTCGGCAAGATAAAGTTCAAGGTTAAAGCACCCCAACCGGCCAAGAAATAGTTCAAAAGCTTCTTACGCATCGAGCTATTCATGGCTGGCTCTCCACCGGTGCCAACCGCTTCAATACAAGAGCGGCCTCAGGTAAAGCATTCGGCGAACCACCTGCATAAGGCGTTTTCGGATCGGGGAACCCGGTGTAATTCGACTCATTGAATACCGCCCAGCTTGGGTTTGGGAAAAGCGGAATAGAAGGCAATGTGGCATAAAAGCGGTCTTCAAGCTGATGAACAATCTCTAAGCTCTTTTTCTCGTCTACGGTACGAGCAAGTATCTCAAGCAAGCGCCCTGCTTCCTCGTCTCCATAACGGTGCCAATTTTGAACACTCTTCTCGCCAGCGGCAAGCGCCAGCTTAGGGTCCATCAACCCTCGCATGAGCTGATAAGGTGTCGACCCTTCGGCAGACCATCCGATGCTCATGTCGAAGTCACCATTTTGCACTCGTCCAAACCATGTACCGAACTCAAGGGTCCGAACTTTTACGTCTAAGCCCAAAGCTGCTAAATCTCTAGCCACCAACTGAGCCGCTCGCACCCAATCAGACCAGCCCGACACCACCAAAATCTCAAGAGGTTTCGCATTTTTCAATGCATCCCTACTCTTCTGAACAAGACTTTCACAGCCTGTGATTTTCTGATCTGGCGACTTTTCCCATTTTGCAAACCCGTCAGAGTAAGGCGATTGAAAAGCAGACCGGGTGTAACCAAACATGGCGATGTCGACCAAGCGCTCGCGGTCGATGCTGCAGCTGATGGCTCTACGAACATCCACATCCTTAAAAAGGTCAACCAGCTGATTCAGGTAAAGGAATACCATCGTTCCCGTTCGCGCGAACCAATAGCGCCGGTGGTCGGGGTCCTTACGCACATAGGTTGTATCGATTGCCGGTACGAAGTTGCCCGCCCAATCGACCTCGCCTCGCACCAGTGCCAATGTTGCTTGGTCATTTGAAGAATAGGCAGGAAAACGTAAGCGTTTCACCTTCGGTATGCCGGGTTCCCAATAATGAGGATTGGCACCGAGTTCGTAAATCATTGGGTCAAAACGCAGGACTTGCGTGAATGGCCCTGTGCCCACCGGACTCTCATCAGCATAGCGAACAGGGTCTTCTACTTTAGTCCAGATGTGTTTCGGAACAATTGGAGTTTGCACGATGCCATCAAACAAAGGCGCATGAACTGCCTTAAATTGAAATTCCAAGCCTGCATCGGTCATCGATACTGATTCAAGATGTTTCCAAACACCGCCCGTATCCAGACCCGGGTGCGTGCGCATAAGTTCAAATGTAAAGAGCACATCGTCTGCACTAAAGAGTGAACCATCTGACCACTTGACCTGCTTCCTGAGAACCAGCCGAAGCACAGTACCGGATTCATCCCAACTAAAACCAGTCGCCAACACACCGACCCAAGATTCCTTAGCGCTGTTGAAAGTCATCAATGTTTCGTAGATTCCACCCTTGCTAGGCCAACGCGGCGTAGCCATGGGAGAGAGCGGATTGAAGCGCCGGACCCAGGACGATTGCTGTTCCACGGACACGACCAACGCATTTTCGGGTGCGCGGCCAAGATCGTGACAGCCTAACATGGCGGTCAATCCCAGTAACGCCAGGAACCCCAGGAGTTTCATATTAGTTTCTCTGGTATACTCGAATATAATCGATTTTAAATTCGGCCGGAAATGGCGTGTCTAGATTAGGGTCACCAACATAGTTGCCGCCCACCGCTAAGTTGAGCAACAAGAAAAATGGTTGGTCGTATACCCACTCTTGGTGAGCCTGCAGTGACCCTCGCGTGACTGAATGGTAAACATTCCCATCCACCCACCACGATATCCGGTCCTGATCCCAATCGACTCCTACAACGTGAAATGCAGAGTCGAAAGATTCCTCTTTATCATAATAGGACTGGTTCAGGCTGCTGCCTCCAGAATATCCGGGACCATGCAATGCACCACCTATCCACGACGGCTGCTGGCCACGAGCCTCCATGATATCGATTTCACCACAAGCCGGCCAACCCACATCATCAATATTTTTTCCCAGCAGCCAAAAAGCAGGCCATAAACCTTGCCCACTCGGTACCTTGATACTCGCTTCAATCCGGCCATATTGAATTTCTTTCGCACTTTGAGAAATCAACCGAGCAGAGGTATAAGTTGAGCCCTCGTAGTCTTCACTCACTGCGGTAATCACAAGATGCCCGTCTTCTACTTTTAGGTTATCTGCTCGCCCGGTATAGTATTGCAATTCATCATTGCCCCACCCAGAGAGCCCCTGCGCTTCGCCCGTTCCGATTTCTGCAGTCCAGACAGTGGAATCCAGTTCAGTCTCGAATTCATCCGACCAGGCCAGTGTCCATGTTTCGCTTGCAGGTGTCGTTTGCGGAATCGCTTGGTCCCCCAAGCAGCCAGCAAGACAAGCTGCGGTGCATAACAGAATAACTATTCTCATGCTTTAGCTCTCTCAATCTCGCTCGCTTCGTTAATTCGGCTCATCCATCCTGTGATGTCGGACTGAACCGCCTGAACAACAATCGTTGCCGCGCCGGTCGCGACATCTCTTTCACCCAGCCGGCCCAAAGTCACCCTCGTTTCTCGCAGCTTAATCCAGCCGCCCAATCGACCCACGGTTTCCTGCACTGGCTTAAGCAAGAGGTCCCCACATGCGGCAAGAGAACCACCGAGCACAATCAATTCCGGGTTTAAGAGGTGAATGACGTTGGCCACGGCAACGCCCACCCAGTTTCCGGCTTCTTCAATGACGGTCTTCGCGTTTTTCTCACCCTCTTGGGCCTTCTGGGCCAGGGTTTGGTTCGATTTAATGACTATCCGTGCCGAACCCTCATCTTGAGAGGACAACTCTTCATAGCGTGCTGCCAATTGGTTGCGTCCGACCAGGTCGTTGAACGAACGCCGCCCGTCACCGTTTGGGTCACCTAGGAGCATATGCCCAACTTCACCGCAGAAACCCGTCTGGCCCCGGTGCAGCTGGCCATCAATGATGACGCCGCACCCCACACCTGTTGCCAGCTTTAGATAAATCATATTGCGAACCTGGCGCCCTACTCCCCACCAATGTTCGGCTAGAGCACCCAAGTTGGCATCGTTATCGATGATGCAGCGAATTCCCAATCGCTTGCCCAGACTCTCTTCAACGTCAAGGCCTACCCAGGCTGCCATCGTTTCTTCACAAATGCGGCTATTCGTCCCGTGCTCTACCGGAGCAGGGATAGCTACACCCATGCCGAGGATTTGGCCCGCGGTTAACCGAGAAGCCGTCATCATGTCTTTCGCCTGACCGCAAACCGCATCAAGCGCTAGATCGGGCTTATTTCGTGCATCAACACGCTCACGCCGGGTAGAGACCACTTCGCCGCTTAGCGACATCAACAATGTACTGACGTGCGAAGCGCCTATATCCACGCCCAAAACGAACCATGTTTGGTTGTTAGGCCGAAGTGTTATGGCTCGGCGCCCGCTCGTCGAAGCAGCCGGTCCATCCTCACGTACCAACCCATAGTCTATAAGTTCTTGTACCAGGGAGGACGACGTTGAACGGCTCATTCCGAGACGCCTAGACAGTTCCGCGCGGGTCATCCCATCGGCGGTCCAAATTGCCTCGAACGCCATCGATAGATTGGCATCGCGGAGTGTTGAAGCATCACGAATCAATTGACTCAAAACTCATTCCTTACCCTAAAATTTGGTCCCGCTCGTTAGTTTCCACATGCCTCGCATGATGAATAGCAAGGTGTCGACAGCTCTAGAGGGGAAGTCTCCAATAGAAACCCACGATTATCAGATTCATCGCCAAGAAGATAATCACAGCTAGAACCTAATGGGATTTCCTCCGCAGAAGTCCAACCATTGATAGTAAACTTGTATTCATATTCATTCGCCTCCAACGGCAGCGATAGTTCCCATACTCCAGAGGTGCCAGTGTTGCTAAGCGGATTACATGTACCGCACCACCCATTGAAAGTTCCATTTACATAGACAACATCGGTTGGGTTCAAGACGGTCTCTGACATATCAACGGTAAACGTAACCAAGTAGGTACAGCTTCCATTATCTACAGTGGCGGCAGACGAGTAATTTGTTGCATCAAGATCAGTGCACCCCGCTATATCGGCACCTGCTGGACAACTTTCGCAAGACGAGTAACAGCTGCTCGCTATCGTGACTGGAGCATCACTGACCTCAAAGCCTCGATTACCAAATGTATCGTCGCTTAAATAGTCACAGCTATCACCGACCTCAATACTCTCCTGGGCATCCCACCCATTGATGGTGTACTTGAATTCATACACACCTGCCGTGATCGGTAGACTTAAGGTCCATTCTCCATCGCCATCTTCATCGGTCATAGGGTTGCAGGTACCACACCAGCCGTTGAGCGTTCCGTTCAAGTAGACAACATCGCCTGGGTTCATCGCCGTCGTACTTAGATCTACCGCAAAGTCGACCATGTAACTGCAAGAGCCATCGTCGAAGGTTGCTGCCGAAGAATAGTTTGCAGCATCCAAATCCATGCAGCCATTTACTTCTGATGTTTCTGGGCAGTCATCACAGGAGTTGTAGCAAGGTGCATCAAGCGTTACCGGACTATAACCCAATTCAAAACCACGGTTCGCGAATGTATCATTTGGCAAATAGTCACAAGCAGACCCGGTCTCAAGCTCCTCCGACGCATTCCAACCATTGATGGTATACAAGAATTCGTAGGTGCCTGGTGCGTATGCGTAGGTGAAGGTCCAAACCCCATCCCCATCGTCATCGGTCATCGGAGCACACTCGCCGCACCAATCGTTAAAACTCCCATTCACATAAACAACATCATCAGGGTTCAAGGCCGTCGTATTCATATTTACACTAAACGTTACGTCGTAAAGACAATCTCCTAGACTCGTTGGAGAGGCTGCCTCATCATAGTTCGCAGCATTCGTATCGCCGCAGCCGGGCTCTTCCGTGTCAGTGGGGTCGGATGCGTCGGAAGCATCGGAAGCATCGGAAGCATCGGAAGCATCGGAAGCATCGGAAGCATCGGAAGCGTCAGAAGCGTCAGAAGCGTCAGAAGCATCGGAAGCGTCGGAAGCGTCGGATGCGTCGG
>JABJBS010000109.1 GCA_018668695.1 Deltaproteobacteria bacterium | reverse complement strand
GCCCTGAGCTTGTAGTTCGGCCAGTCGCGCTTCCTTAGCCCGCTCGGCCCTAAAACCTCTTTGCAGTGTTTCCCATAGCGTGCTGGAGCTTACTACAGCCTCCTTGATTTGAACCGTAACGATACGCAGACCCAACCCTGCGGTTCCATCTTCGCCCTCTGCAACTGCTCGCAAGCGCCTCGTGAGTTCTTCAATGATGGGCTGCTTATCTGATAAAATGGCATCAATACTCATCGTCGCCACGGTATCTTTCAGTGTCGCTTCAGCCTGCTGGCTGAGCTGAATATTCGTCACCTTCATAGGGTCGCGTTGATTCGACAGATCAAGCCGCTGATAGGCCTTTTCAAAGTCGTCTATCATCCACTGAACATAGGCCTGAACCATCACACCTTGCCTCTCAGTGGAGACACAATTGGCATTTACTAAAATCGTTTGGATAGCGGCAGGCGCCACAAAGAATGCATCACGCATGGGGTTGAACCTAAACGATACTCCAAGACCACAATGAACAGGTTCTGCATGGCCTTGCCTCGTATGAACAACAAAAGCATTAGGGGGAACGATTACAGTTTTGAAAGGCCAGATGCCTGTCACTCTTGTATTCACAACTGCGCCAAGACTCTCACCTTCCGTATATTCATTAGCGCTTGTTGATCTGAGCTTCTGCTGAATCTCCTCAGTGCCTGCCTGGACTCTCTCGAGATATTCATTTTTCATGACGCTCCCTTTCTTGCTTGGTCTCCTCATTCCCTCTTTCTTTTTAATAGTAGCAAGCACAAACCAAAAATGGATCTCAAAAATGATTCACCAAAGCTCTTATTTGCAAAATAAGAACGCGCTGATGTGAGCGCCATCACAAAAACTATTTCGCAATGTGAGATTGATCACAATCAACACGAACTAAACTTCATCCGCTGAGCGCAGACCGATAAAGTTTGAACGCTTAAAAATCTAAAATATCGATAATCCGGTACTCATTTAAGGAGAATGTGTGGAGCTTGGCCTCATTCTTTCAACCTTCAGCCCATGACAACTTGCGCATAGGTGTTGTTTAGAGCGATACAGGTAGAAGCCATAGAGGAGGCACCGATGTTATTACCTGAATATGACCAAATGGACGCTATTGGATTGGCCAAACTTGTAGCGAAGGGTGATATAAGCGCCGCAGAAGTGCTCGATGCCGCTATCGAACGAATTGAGACGCGCAACCCTGCTCTAAACGCTGTCAACTACAAAGCTTATGATGCGGCACGAGAAGCAATCGCAAATGGGTTACCCGACGGGCCGTTTAAGGGAGTTCCCTTTTTATTAAAAGACCTGGGGTTTGCTTGGGCTGGGCACCCGCTCACTGGCGGCTCACGTTTTACCCGTAACTATGTACCGAATTACACCAGCCACCTTGTTCAGCGCTTCATCGATTCAGGCCTTGTTATTTTAGGTAAAACCAACGTCCCCGAATATGGTCTCATGGGAATTACCGAGCCTAAGCTCTTCGGACCGACACGAAATCCATGGAACCTTGATCATACCCCTGGTGGTTCCTCTGGTGGCGCATCTTCAGCTGTTGCAGCGCGAATGGTTCCCATGGCTCACGCTGGTGACGGCGGCGGCTCAATCAGAATACCATCATCACACTGTAATTTGTTTGGTATGAAACCCTCGCGAGGCCGAATTAGCTTCGCACCAGATTGTGGCGAATCTTGGTCCAGCTTCGTCTCCCCACACGTCCTCACCCACTCAGTACGAGACAGTGCTGCTATGCTCGATGCGATCTCGGGCATGGTTCCAGGCGATCCCTACACAGCGCCGGTTCAGACAAAACCCTTTCTTAAAGCAGTAACCGCTAGGCCCAAAAAGCTTCGAATCGCATATTGGGCGCGGCCCCTCTTTGGCTCAAGCTCTCATCCCGACTGTGAGATGGCCCTTGGGCAAGCGGTGGCCCATCTCAAAGACCTCGGGCACACCGTAGAGACTGCATGCCCCACTTACGACCGTGAAACCCTCATACGCTCTTATTGGACCATCATCACGACCAGTCTTGCACACGCCATGGAATCAACGGTCGCCGTCATGGGGCGCCAACCCACCGAAGAAGAAATTGAAACTCCGTCCTGGTTCCTAGGCGAGATTGGTAAGAAAACACCCGCCCTTGAACTTGTTCGAGCACGGTCTGCTATTCACCAAGCCTCCAGAGATGTTGCAGCGTTTTTCAGCGATTACGACGTATTCCTAACACCAACAGTTGCTAAGCCTGCTGTACGTGTTGGGGAGCTTGGGCTTAAGAAGTGGGAGGAAATTGGCTCGCGCTTACTACGCCGAGTGGGTACCAAGGGTATTCTTGACGCTGTTTTAGGCGAGATTGCTCGCGACGCCCTGGATGCAACACCCAATACTCAGCTCTTTAATCAAACGGGGCAGCCCGCCATGTCGGTGCCCATGGGCTGGTCTAAAGCGGAAAAGCTTCCACTTGGCGTCCAGATGGTGGGTCGTTACGGCGAAGAGTCCTTACTCTTTAACTTGGCAGGACAAATAGAAAAGGCCAACCCGTGGGCACAGCACACTCCTGATTGCGTTTAAGAGCCTCGAGTTAAATCTCATCGAGAACATATAATTCCTAAAATCATGCCTATTGGTTAAGACTCTAAAATTAGCCTCCATTGCGCCTGCATAAATATCCAGTTCAGTCTAAACTATAACTGTCCAATTCAATTTCGTACGCTGGACTCTAAGTTGAAAAAGTCGTTCATGGGGGAATCATGATTCGACGTTTAATGGTAGCCGCTGCTTTTCTCGGCCTTCTGGTTGCATGCAGCGGGCGACAACCTCGATACAGAAGAGTCCTTTTGCGGCTTATGTACCGACCGAGTCACGTCCGACCTTCAACCACCGCAAGCAACCGTACCCACAAACTGGCAAGAAGAAGTCTCCGAACCAATGTGGGAGTTTACCAGTGACAATCACAATTGGTGGCGTGGAACCGACGGCGGACGCGGCGGCCCATTCCCCCGACATTCCCTGCTCGGTTCTCTCGAGGATATTCTTAAGGCTTACAGCAGTCCCTTGTATGACCTCAATCCCGACATTCCTTGGGCAGCTCCGGGCGTCACGGAGCAATGGTTGGCGACCTCTGGTGAAGAGCGTTGTGCCAATCCTATTGTGCAACAAAACTTTTACCACGCAGAGTATAACCCCAAGGGTGAATACCCTGTAATCACTTTTTGCGACGGTAGCCAAGGAGACCCCTCTTCTATCCCGGAAGCATTTTTGGCGAGGCTTACACCCGGGACACCCCGCACCACGTCACAGGCAATGTTTCTGGCTGTAGATATCAATCAAAACGACCGCCGCGATTATGGGGAACCGATGTTTTATAACTCCTCGGGTCGTTATAACGATTTTGGTTCCGACGGAATCCCCAGTGATCTTGAAGAAAATTACGACCGGGTGACCAACCCTGATCCGGCGGGAGACGATTACGACCCCTTCACCAACACCGAGGGCACAGAGAAAAATTACTGGTACGGCCCAGGAGAAACCTACCTTGACCATGGAATAGATGGCGTGGCGGAGACCGGAGAGCAAAGCCATAAATTCTACGATGACTTCTATGAATTGGTAGCTCTAATCAATGAGCGTTACCGCACCCTAGATCCTCAGACCGTCGATATGGATACAGGATTGGTCATCGATGAGCCTACTCCCAACCAGAGGCTGCTCGTTTTTTAGATTGAGTTCACGTGTCTTTCGGGGTTATCTGCAAATATGAACCAAATATTTCCAGATCTGACGCCATACGTTCACGTGTTGCAGCTTAATTTGGAAAAATTAACGCGACAGGGAAAACCAATTCCCAGAACCATTGTCCAGTGGACCGGATTCTCGTCATGGTCCATCAAAAACTTTTGCGAAAAACCGCTCGATGCAGATCTCACTCAATACATCAGAGACGAGGCTTCAGATTGGGCTACTGAATACCTGGCCGAATTGGCGAAAGAGTCTCTAGCTTCATCTACGCTCGCATATGTGAATTCTATCAATCCGTTTAGTATTTTGAATCCACTGGCCGCTGCCGCTCAGACCGTTTGGACCAACATGGGCCTCGACCGTGCAATGTCCTCGATCTGGCAGGACGCTCATAGCGAGTATCAATGGCTCAACAATTTTAACGACATGGATTTAAGTACCTTCAACTGTGATTGTGATGGCAGAGGAAAACGCTGCCCCTTGTCTGGAATAGAAAACCGAATACAACAAGATGTACTCGACGACAAGACGTTCAGTGCTGCGGCCACCGGTACCGCCAAGACAATCATGGCGGGTTCAGGGGAGGCAGCTGAATCGATTAACTTGGTCAAAGACATTCTCGAAAGCGCTCAGGGATTTCAGCAAGAATTATCTCAGATTGCCCAATTTGCGAATGATGCTCCAACCGAGGCATGCATCGCCCTTTATCAAGGCATGGCGGCACCAACGAGAACCCTGATTACCGAATTACATCAATCAGCCACGCGCGGTACATCGGGTAAAGGCTGTAAACGGTCACAGGCGTCTATCGCACTCATCTTAGGAGAGCTCACCATGACTGCGAATGGCGGCATCCTATACGACAATCCCAATGTGATTGGGCAAGACTTCACCGCTTATCCGAAAACTCTAGCTGTTTTATCCAATCCAGCTGGGATCTGCTTCGTGGCCGGGGCACTACATGGCTTAAGTGTCTAAAGCTCATGTCCAGTGTACCTCTGGAACGGTCACTCAGAGTGTGAGGTCGCTTCACAATCTCTCATCAACATCGCCACAGATGTATTCTCGTGGTCTAAGACACCAACTTGTTTAAAATGGTGGCGGCTATGAAAACGCATCGAGCCGGGATTTGGAGGCTCTAGGTTTACTTCGGCTGCAACCGGCCAGGCTCGCTTATTTGCGTGCTGGATAACCTTTGCATAAAGCTGGCTTCCAATCTTCAAGTCCCGTTGGCTCTTGCCCACTGCGATTCGGTCTACATAAACAAATTTATCGTAGCGCTCGTTGAACCAAGCGTAATTAAGGCTGTCATAACGCGTGCCGGGTGAAAGACAGAGAACAAACCCCACCAATTCACCCCCATGATGTGCGCCCAATGGAAAATCGCAAAGTGACAATAGATCTGTGAGCCGCTCCATAGAAACTTTTCCCACGCCCGGGAGTCCCTCTTCGTTGATACGCCACATTGTCGGAATATCTTTAGTCTGAAGTCTTTCAATTTTCATGGGTAAGAGACTATGCAGGAATCCTGGCTGATTCAAACCTCAAAGCCCTTCTCTACTTATTCATCTGAACCCACATTTATCTCATGTCGGCGTAAGCCAATAGAAACCATGGCGAGAATACCGGCGAGAGAAAAACAAACGTAGGCGACCTCGATACCCATTGCCATTTCAGGCAAGAAATAGCGATGGAGCAATGATTCTGCGAGTAGGAAAAACAGGAAATAGAAAATCAAAGTTCGTGGCTGTTTCCACAACCGAAAGCGAAGTGTCGCAGATGCGGTCAAAACCGCAGCAATGGATGCTGCATTTAGAAAAGACACCATGACAATAAACCTAATTCTCAGTGTACAAGCGAAGCCCCAAAGACTGGGACTGCATATTCAGCAATCTAGAACCCTGTTAGAACCGAAAAGAAGCTAGGTCAACCCAATCTATGACGAAAATAACGAAGCGGTAAGCTCTAGGCTAGATCGGCGCTGGTGCATCAACTGACAATGTAAGAACTTACCTACAACGACCCGTATCTTGGCCTAAGCCTCACAGCAGTTTATCTAAAGGCATTGAGAAAACATCTCACGACTTCTTCCCTACCAAGGTCTTGCTCTCCACTGATTCTGATGTGATACCCTTGGTGAACATCGTCTTTATACTCGGGTTGTTATGTTTAGATTTTTTATCAAACCTTCTCAGAAAATTCTGCTGGTATTGGCTCTTGGCTACACAGTGAGCGGTTGTTTCTTTTATGTCTCACAGAATGAGTACCGCACACCGGCAAACCTAGATCCCATGCCAGAGATTACACAACAAGAGACACTGAAAGTCGTGCTCATGGGCGACACAGGAAAGAATAGCACCCAACGAACCAGGGTATTGCAACAGATAAAGTCCGAAACCAAAGACTACATTATCGCCCTTGGTGATTTGGTCTACCCACATCCCCCGCCCTGCCCAACTGGACAAGTCCTCGAGAAAGACAAAATATTCTACCGGGAACAAGTGGCCAATGGGTTAGAAGGCTTAGGGGCTCCGGTACTCGCCATCCTGGGCAACCACGCATATTACCGTGGTAAGCGAAGCTATATGCAACGGCTCTTTCCTTTTATACCGACTCCTCGGGAAGTGGGAGATAACAAGAACGGACAAGTGGTCGACCCCGCTGCCTGTATGGTCGATTATATGGCCACGCTTCCGAATGTTCACCTGCCCGCGCTAGACTACGGACTGGACTTTGGTGTGGCCCAACTGGCATTTGTCGACACCAACCACCTCGATTCAGATACAGCCAAAATCGTTCATGATACTTTCACCGATAAAACCAGCTGGAACATCCTTCTTGGTCATCATGTCCTCAAGACCTACCATGACAAAGAAAGTGAAGACTATGTTCGCCCATGGCTTCAAGAACATGCCATCGCCCCTGACCTCTACGCCAACGGCCACGCACATGTTTTGCAATTTGGTATTTACAATAATGTTCCTGCCATAACCTCAGGAACAGGTGCCAAACTGCGTGAACGAAAGACCTGCCCTCCCGATTGCGGTGATGGACAGCTCTGGGGTGAGAGCCAACCCGGTTATGCCACACTCACCATCACGGCCACCCGTATTGATGTAGTCTTCAAAAACGACAAGGGTGAAGAACTCTATCAGTGGTTTAAAACGAAGTAAGTCTTTGGGGCGAAACTTCTCAGCCGCCCACCAACGTACTGAATATCCTCAATTATTACAGTGCTAAACGTCCTGAATCTTTGTTTGGCATGAGTACTCTACGGCCGGCTTCGAGTTTACGCTTCTACGGTCACACAGATGCTTATTGAAATCACTTTGAATAATGGCGACACTTATAAAGCAGGTAAAGAGCACTCGTCCTTGCACCCGATGGTTTGTATTGGGCCACAACTGTTCCTGTAGAGCATCAGTAAGACGTATTCACCGAGGTTAACAGGCGCAGATGAAAACAAAAACATCACAGAGCAATGAGGCTGACTCGGGAAATCTATTAAGCCCAGCCGTCCATAATTGTAAAATCCTCGTCGTTGAAGATTCAGCTTCGAGCAGAGACAATATCGAAAAAATCCTAAGGGATGCAGGCTACCAGAACTTGGAGTTTGCCTGTGACGGCGTCGAAGCGATTGAAAAAGTTTCGAGAAACGAGCCAGACCTTATGATCCTGGATATCGTCATGCCCCGTCTCGACGGCTTCAAAGTATGCAACTGGATTCGCTCTCAACCCAACCTTCAGTCTTTACCTATCCTGGTTCAAACAGCTCTCAATGAGCCTGAGCAAAGAGTAAGCGTTTTTACAGTGGGTGCTACCGATATGGTCAGCAAACCTGTCAACGCCGCCGAGCTTCTCGCGCGCGTCAAGATTCACCTTGAAAACATGCTCCTCCTTAGTAACTTGCAGTCCTTTCACGAACGCGTGGAATCAGAACTGACCATGGCGCGAGATATGCAATCCGCGATTTTATCCATCTTTAGAGTTTACGGACCGCATTGAAGCAAAATATGATATCAAAATCAGCTCGCATTTTGAGCCCTCCTCAGAATTGGGCGGAGACTTCTGGGGAATCACAGATCTAGGAACGGGTAAGGTCGCAGTCTTTATTGTCGACTTCTCAGGCCATGGTGTAACCGCTGCGCTCAACACTTTTCGCCTACACACCCTCATTCAAGGACACTTACAAAACTTACAGGACCCCGCCGCATATCTGGCATCGCTCAATGCTAAGGTTTGCCCACTCCTTGCAACACAGCAATACGCCACGATGCTCTACGGAGTTATCGACACCGACCGCGACTTATTCACCTACGCAACCGCGGCGTCACCATCACCACTTTTTGGCAACGACCAGTCTAAATCTATCAGCACTGGTGATGGCACGGGTTTTTTCCTGGGAAGCTTCCCAAAATCGGAATATGAAAATCGCGAAGTACCTTTCCCGAAGGGTTCTTTTTTGATGATTCACAGCGATGCCCTGGTTGAAGCGCCCTGCGAAGGCGCACCTTATGGTATAGAGGAAGCCGGACTCGTTACCATGATGGAAAAGCAGCTTGAAAAAGGAAGCCACGAAAACCTGTTGCGCGATACGCTGGTTGATTTTTACGGCACCGCCTCCTTCCCGCTCCCAGACGATCTGACGGCACTTTTCGCTTACCGAAAACCTTAAACTCTTCATATTTAATTGCCCTCTTCGCTTTATGGGTATTACTTCGTGAACCGTAAGTTGATTAATCGGTACCAAATCAAGTGGCGTTACACGCGCGTCCTCACCAAGCGCAACTTTATCCTTTATAACACCTGAAATTCACGGTCTTATAACAGTCACCATTCAACGATGAGTGGGTAAATATCCTTGGAGACTAAAATGTCCTTGTTTACTCCGATTAAATCGTATTCATCTTTTCGAAGGGTTGCCTTGGCGCAGTGGGACGACTGTACAGAAGCCACCATACAAGGAGCTCTTTACCTCGATGTCACCCAAACCAGCGAGTACCTAAAGAAACTCAAAGAGGACCATCAAGAGTCCGTCTCCTACGGTGTACTCGTCGGTAAGGCCGTAACTCACGCGCTCACGGCAATGCCTGAAATCAATGCAAAAATTTTCGGTAGGAAAATCTATAAAAAGCGAACCTTCGATATCTTTTATCAGGTTGATATCAATGAAGGCAGTGACCTCTCTGGCGTGGTCGTGACCGATACCGATCAAAAGTCTCTACCCGACATCGCCCGGTTTCTTCGTGAAAGAGCCGAAAAGCTTCGTAGCGGTAAAGATGAGCAATATGAGAAAACACAAAAGGGCGGACTTTTCAAAGTGTTGCCAATCTGGTGTTTGGCACTGCTTTTTAAACTCTACGCTTTTTTATTGTACCGGGTGAAAGTACCACCCCGTTGGCTCGGTGCTGACCTTCAGGATCCCTTTGGCTCAGTCATGGTTACCAATGTTGGGAGATTCGGTGTCGATGTGGCTTATGCACCGCTAATACGCTGGACCCATGTCCCATTGATTATATTGGTGGGTACCGCTCGAGACATGCCCAGCGTGGTTGACGGCGAACTTTGCGTACGTAAGATGTTACCCGTTAGCGCAACCATCGATCACAGACTGCTCGACGGCGCGCACGTGGGTAAGCTCTCTAAAATCATGCGGTCCTATGTGGAAGATCCTGCAGGCTTCGAGAAAAGCCTTGATAGCTAGTTTCGCGTCTACTCTTCCGGACAATCGAAAAAGAACGGTATCGCCATAAACGGTTCCAAACGCATGGGTTCATCAATCACGAGGTCACCGTCATCCTCAATTGTTACAGGGCTTAAACCAATCCAGTCCTTGCCGCATGGCGTGGGGTCTCCCCCACCTTCGACATAGACCACAACGGTGAAGGTATAGTCCGCAGGCAGATCAAGTCCTGCTAGACTGATGGGACTGATTTCATACTCCACTTGATCGCCCAAAACGAATTCATCGCCAATCTCTAGACCATTGTTCAAAATGAGACTCGGCGCCACAAAAATGGGCTGAAAGATATTAGGCCCATAAAGAATTGGCGCGACCTTTAGCGGCACACCTTCAAAGTCTTCCGGGATATCCAGAACAAACTTTACGCTGCTTGCCTGGGCACCATCGTTGCCTTCTTCTGGGTCATCCCCAGGAACAATAGGGTCTAGGCCCATAAAGAAATCCCAAATCACCGGGTTTGCCCACTGCGGCCATTCATGGCCCCGGCTATGCTCGCAATATAAAGTTGGGTAATCCGGCATGCATCCCACAAACTCGTCACACTCGGAGTAACCTGAAGAGCCAACGCTCTCGACATCATCACACTGGTTCACCGTGAGCCAATGCGCACGTACGGCAGCCGCAGCCTCTTCTCGCGCAACAATATCAGCCGTGCCCTGAATCTGAATCACAGCGACACGGCCTTCGCACTCTGTAAATGTTCCAGTTCCTGCGATAGGCGCTATTGCTCGAAATCTATCGCCGAGATAGCAACCAATAGCATGGGTACCCCCGCCACCTGCGCTAAAACCGGCTGCAAAGACCATGGCCGGGTCCACGCAGTAATCAGCCTCCAGCTTCGTAAGGAGGGCATCGATGAATTCCATATCGGTGGAGTTATTCCACTGCTCACCTTCCCCATCCGGAAACACCTGCAGCGCATCGTCGTCGATAACATTCTCAAACTGAGACCGAACATTGTTTCCTGTTTCATTGAGGCCGTGTAGCGCAAAGAGCACCGGGTAAGCCCTTGAAGAGTCATAATTCGTAGGCAATTTGACCTGGTAACGGCGGCTCACTCCATCAAGCTCTAGGAGTCTCTCCTGACTGCTTGAGTCGTAGACAGCCAAGTCACAACCCAGGCTTCGTCTTGGGTCTCTTCCATCGGTTTGATTTTCCTCCTCGGGCGATGAATCCACCGGTGTTTCTTCTTCTAAATCACCGAGGCCATCATCGTTTTCAAGATCCGTATTTTCGTCTTCAGCTGTAGTTTCGGCCGCTTCCGTAGCGCTCACCACTTCATCCGGTGATGAGGGCGGCTGCGTTTGAGCTGAGCAACCAACTCCTGAGGTGAGAAGTAAGAGGGCTATCAATTGCCTGGCACTATTCATCAAATGCTCCCAAATAGTAGAAAGTAGAAGGCACGACTTTAAGCAAAGTGTTTTGTCAGAACGCTGTGTATTCGTCCAGCTGGTTTTGACGAATTACGAATATAGCGCGGCGTACCCCACCCTGCACCGGCAGCACCAGCAACATAAAGTCTCATCTTGACGTATACTTAGGGGAGTCCTACCCGCTAAAGGAGGATTAAGATCAGGCGCTCGGTTAATCCTATCGGTTAACCTTGTCAACGAAGAGCAACGATTTAAACGGAGGGAGACATGGGGCCTGCACCATCAAGTGGCTCGGCCCTCTTTGCCACAGAAGCTCTCTTTAAGCCTTGGGTCCAACCATGGTCTCAGGCTTCACGGCATCGATAAACTGCTGCTCTGTAAGAAGCTCAAGCTCAAGGGCTGCGTCCAGTAGACGCGTACCATCTTTATAGGCTTTCTTCGCAATCTTGGCTGCATTGTCATAACCGATAACGGGATTCAAAGCCGTAACCAACATTAAGGAGTTGGTTAAGTTTGCCTGAATACTCTCTGGAACAGGCTCGATACCGTATGCACAGTTCTTCTCGAAAGACTCGCAGCTATCGGCCAAAAGGCGAACAGAATTGAGTAGATTGAAAATCATAACCGGCTTGTAAACGTTGAGTTCAAAGTTTCCAGAACCCCCCGCCACACTCACTGCCATATCGTTGCCCATGACCTGCGCACACACCATGGTCAGTGCTTCAGCTTGAGTGGGGTTTACCTTGCCCGGCATAATCGAGCTTCCCGGCTCATTCTCAGGAATCTTAATTTCACCGATTCCGCAACGAGGACCACTGGCTAACCAGCGAATGTCGTTGGCCACTTTCATGAGAACTGCCGCTAGAACCTTCGTCGCTGAACTTGCGATAACCACCGCATCGTGACCTGCAAGAGCCGCAAACTTGTTGGGCGCTGTAACAAAAGAATAACCCGTTGCGGTAGCAATATTCGCTGCTACCGTCTCTGCGAAATCAGGATGCGTGTTGAGCCCTGTTCCTACGGCCGTTCCACCTTGAGCCAACTGATAAAGATGCTTGAGAGAGTCCTCAATGGCAACTGTAGCCATATCAAGCTGTGCTACATAACCAGAAAACTCCTGTCCAAGAGTCAGCGGCGTTGCATCCTGAAGATGCGTACGTCCTATTTTCACGATGTCTGTGAAAGCCTTCGCTTTTCCGTCGAGGGTATCACGAAGCTTCTTGACCATAGGCAATAGACGCTCGTGAATCTGGCAAACGGCGGCTACATGCATCACGGTCGGAAATGTATCGTTCGAGGATTGAGACATATTCACATGGTCATTCGGGTGAACTGGGCTCTTGGTTCCCATCTCTCCGCCCATCATTTCGATGGCACGGTTTGAAATCACTTCGTTAGAATTCATGTTGCTTTGTGTGCCGCTACCTGTTTGCCAAACCGACAATGGGAAGTGGTCATCCAGCTTGCCTTCAATCACTTCGTCAGCAGCCTTCAACATCGACTCAGCCAGCTTTGCATCCAGCTTACCGAGGCTCTGGTTCGCCTGTGCACAAGACTTCTTCACAACGCCAAGAGCCTTAATGACTTCTCTAGGGAACTTATCGGTTCCGATGGCAAAGTTATGCAAAGACCGCTGAGTTTGTGCTCCCCAGTAACGGTCCACAGCAACTTCAATTTCGCCCATCGTATCTTTTTCAACTCGTATACTCATCGTTGTTTTCCCTGCTGGTCTGACGTGAATTTCTACATAGATCGGGCCAGGCCGAATCTATGCTGCCTTAAAACAGCTGGAAACTAGCCCCTTCGTGGCGATGAATCAATGGCCGGTGACTGAAACAGGATGCGAAATAGAAAATTATCGAAAAGCCAAGAAGCCACCGCGATCTCATCAATTTTATTGAGAATAAATGACTTTTCCAATGATTCACTGGGGCTAGATTAGCGGGCTGACGCTCTTAAAACGCTTAGCTTGCTCAAGCTTAAGTGATGCGCTTACTGATACCCACGAGCCTGAAGCTTGAAGAGATGTGCGTAGAGTTCGTCCGCTTCCATAAGCTCCTGATGCGTACCCGACTCAACTATTTTCCCAAGGTGTAAAACCAAAATCTGGTCGGCCATTCGAACTGTACTGAAACGGTGACTTATCAAAATCGCCATTTGCTTATCGGTCATATCGGTAAGTCGCTGAAAAATCTCTGCCTCAGCCTCTGCATCCATAGCCGCCGTGGGCTCATCTAAGACAAGAATATCAGCCTCATGCCGCATCAACGCACGAGAGAGTGCAATCTTTTGCCACTGCCCGATACTTAATTCTCGGCCTCCCTTAAACCACCGGCCCAATTGCGTCTCGTATTCATCTGGCATCGCCTCAATAAAAGGGGCGGCCATCCCTCGCGTGGCTGCAGTCTTGATCCGTGATTGGTCATCAATGTACTCAACATCTCCTACGCCAATATTCTCCCCAACCTTAAATTGAAATCGAACAAAGTCTTGAAAAATGACAGAGATTCGGGCACGAAGAGCATCAATGTGCCACTCTTCAAGTGGCTTACCTTCAAGCAAGATTCGGCCATGACTTGGGCTATAAAGCCTGGTCATCAATTTAATCAACGTTGTCTTACCCGACCCATTATGACCCACCAAAGCCAGACGGGTGCCGGGCGTTAGATGAAAGCTGACCTTATCGAGCGCTGGGTCATCTGAATCGGGATAAGTAAAAGACACTTCCTCAAATCGAATCCCATCCTCCGGTGCCGGGCCTCGCAGCGCATCGCCGACCACAACCGGACTCTCCTGCTCGAGGAATTCGTAGAGGTTGGAAAGGTATAGGTTGTCTTCATACATTCCACCGATGGCTTGTAAAATCGCACTGAAGGTACCCTGGCCTTGGCGGAAAACCACGAGGTACATCGTCATATCACCAAGACTAATCTTCTTCGCTACGGCAGAGAGCACCACCCAGGCATAAGCCCCATAGAGTGCGCCCAGTGACAAGAGCCCCAACAAGAATCCCCAAAATCCACGCCGCAAAGTAAGGTCACGGTCCTCACTGTAGAGCAGCTTAAAGATGGCTCGATAGCGACCGACGAGTTCCGCGCCTAAGCCAAAGAGTTTGACCTCCTTGGCATAATCTTCACGCGCTAAAACCGTTTCCAAGTACATTTGTTTGCGAGTCTCGGGGGAGCGCCATCGAAAAAGTCTAAACCCTTCGCCCGCAAATCGCGTTTCAGCAATAAAGGATGGAATAGCGGCCACCAATAAAATCAAAACCGCCCAGGGTGAAAAAGCCAACAAGAGTGCGCCGTACGTCACCAGGGCTATGGTGTTTTGAACAAGTCCAAAGGTTCGTTTTACCAATGAGAGTGGCCTGGATGAAGCCTCTCTACGTGCACGGGTTAACTTGTCATAAAAGTCAGCATCTTCGAATTGCGATAAACTAAGGGTTAAAGCCTTATCAAGTATCATCACGTTTACCCGGTGCCCGAGTTGTGCACGCAAAAGAGACTGAACCACGACAAGTCCTCGCTGCATTCCCACCAAGGCAACCACAAGAACAGCTTCAAGCGCCAGCCACTGCAGCGCTACATCAGAATTCCCGTCCACGACCGAATCGATAAGCTTCTTACCTATCCAAGCGATACTCGCGGGTAAGAGACCCGCCACAATGGTAAGCAATGCCAAAGCGACCGTAAGTTGCCGGGAAGTTCTCCAAACCAAATCGATGGCTCGAAGTGAGTAAACGGAGAGACCTCCCAGACGCGTCCAAAAACCGGGTCCAGCAACCGGCGGCGCCGCTTTGTGATGATTCAGCATTCCGGGAGCATAAAGACGAGAGCCTGTCCGGCGCAAGTCGGTAATCATTTCTTCAGCGGCGCTTACCCTGCTTTATCTAAAGAAGAGTCCGTAGAGAGGATCGCAAAGCCTTGATAAGTGGAATTCCACGAGAGAACAGGACACTTTACTATATTCAATATATGCGTGTTTTGCTTTCCATTTACTGAATAACAACCTATTTTTTCTTAGCTGAATGTTCTGTTGTTCAATGAAGGAGTTCACCATGAGAAGCATCAAATTTCTGTTCTTGATCTTATTGGCTGGAGTTTACTTTGGCGCTTGTTCGTCATCGGATGACAGTGACACCGAAGAGAACTGCGAACTCACCGACACATGCGATGATATGAGTGATCCCAGTGATTCGGATGAAACCGATGCAAGTGAAACCGACAACAGTGATAGCAGCGACGGTAACTCGTGCTCCACTGATGCGGATTGCTCTTACAATGGGAATTGCTCATCCGGTGCATGCGCCTGCACAAGTCCCTGGCGAGGAGAAAACTGCAATCAACTTACCATGGGCGAGGTAGACAAGAGCGTGTACGGGTACCGCGCAGGATTTCCCTATACGACTAGCTGGGGCGGCAGCGCACAGTTCGATGATGTAAGTGGCAAATACGTGATGCTTGTATCAGAGTATGTAGAAGAGTGCGCAAACTGGGGCTGGAATTCTACGGTTGTTCTTGCAACCTCTGATGCGCCAGAAGGTCCCTATGAGAAAGAGTTCACCCTCTTTGGCGTAATGTCTCATGAGGCCATGCTGGCCCGCGCCCCGTCTGGAGAGTGGGTTGTTTATTTTACGGGGGTTGAACAAGACAACAACCGCCCCCGAATGGGAGCCGATGGATACGATGAAGATGAAGTCTGTGTTCGCCCCGACTATGATTCTCCTTGCGAATGCCCGGGTGACCCGGACAAGGGCTCCAAGGATCCTACTTGGATGAGCTTTACCTCGACCCCACTCAACTATGAGAGCTGGGCGACACCGGTAAAAATATTCGACCCAGGCAATCATTTCTCGGACTCTGTTCCCGATGGAACAAGAGCCGAGAGTATCGATGCCAACTTCAACGGTGTCATCAAGTCTGATGGCTCCTTTGTAGGACTCTGGAGAACCTGGCAATGCGCAGGTGACTTAGTCTCACCCTGGGCTGAACGGCTTGAGGGTGCTAACCCTGATACATGCTTCAGTGTGCCCCACGCCATCAACGCAAGTGACTGGGAAGACTCATCCACCTACGAGATCAACTCGCAAAAAAGTGACCTCGATTGGCTCTTCGCCGAACAATACTACGTGGACCCCACTGAGCATCTCGCCATTGGTATTGAGGATCCTATGATCTACGTAGACAACCGAAGCCCCGCGGTCTTCCATGCAATCTTTCACGAAATGTTTGTACCCACCGACAATGTTTCACACGCCTATTCTACCGACGGGGTTGAATGGACTTATACAGGTACTGTGTTCGATACATCACCGGAAACCAATATGCCCATGGCCACTTTTACCGATGGCGAACAAGCTGGTCTTGCGTGTGAGCGCCCACAGCTTTTGGTGGAAAACGGAGTGCCCACGCACATTATCATCGGAGGCATTCCCACGGGTCTTGGCGAGGACGCAGCCTTTACAAATGCTGCTTCTATGGACATCTTTGACCAGGTCGACAACACGGGCTGGCCGGGCGGCGCCACCATGGTCATCCCATTGGTCGGCGATTAGAAGATACCCAATTTGAGAAAATGTTCATAGCGTCTTCGGAGGCGGTAAATGTTTTTGCCAGTGCTGAGCGATGCCTAAGTGCTTTTCACGCACATTCGATAAGTCGGGATCACCTGGGTCAATCACATAGATATGTCCCGATGACGGCTCAAAAATTGTTTGAAAGTCTGGTATCTCTTGTTTCTCTAAATGAGATACAATCGTCAAGAGGTCAGCACCCGCAATATCCTTCATTGCATTTTGGGCGCTACGCTTAGGCCGTTGAGACTTCGGTAAATCTCTTCCCTCAATCTTGTCACAAACTGTACCGCTGAACGCTCTAAAGTTTTTCTTATCGGTTTCAATGCCGTCAATGCGTTGCTCTAAAAAGAAACGACACGGCTCGCCTCGCTCAGTTGCCTCGGCCATATAGTCAGATACCTGATTCGAAACCCCGCCCGCACCGTCGCTTGGAAAGCCTATCTCCGGCACCAAGACTCCTGCATTGCGAAGCGCTATAAGCTGGCCAACCTCAGCGCTTTGTGCCCGCCAATTCATTCCTTCGAACCCTTCGCGTGATGCCAAAATTACCCACTCCCCTGCTCCTTGAGCCAACAAGTCTTTGTTCGCAGGATTATCCGCATCCAAAACATAAGCTCGCTTGTTCATGCCTTTTCCGAGCTGTTCGCAGCGAGACGTGAGTTCTGTCCCAGCAAGAGCCTGAAAAAGTGCATCAAAGGTTGTGGGCGTTAAACCAGTTGTGGATATCTCGATTGCTTCACTTACTGCCGAGACCGATGGCTTCTCGAGTAATTTCGTGGCCTGGGTAAGACTCGCTAAGTCATCAAGAGCTGGCATTTTGATAGAAGGAGACGATTCCGTATCCACCTTTGACTCAGCACTTGGCTTGCGAAGCCCCTGAAATGACCTCTCGTGCTCACCTCTTGCCTGACCGGTAAACTTCTCAAGTTGTGATGGACTTATTTCAATCGAAACAGAGTCAGCAG
>JABJBS010000108.1 GCA_018668695.1 Deltaproteobacteria bacterium | reverse complement strand
GTTCCAGGATTGTGAGGGCTTGCCATATCGCTTCAATGGTTGAGCGATGTTCTGCTTTGGGGGCTTTGCGAATCTTATAGCCGCTTGGAGCAACAGGGCTGATTTTATAGTGGGGTAAGTTTCTCAAGTTGGGATACGTGTTGTAGATAGTTCTGGCTGTATTCCAGGTACCATCAAGAATAACCAAGTTTTCAGGCTTTTGGTCTTCTGGGCAATCGTCCAGGTCGAGAGCGTCTTGGGAGGGGTAGAGTATTCCGCTTTTAAGAGGGATTTTTTCTTCCAGAGCTTCTTGGCGAGCAAACCCTGGCCAAGCAATCTCGAGGTTTGCTTTAGCGAGTGAGAGCATTGCAATGCGTGCCGTGCCGAAAGGGTGATTGCGTTCTGCGGGATGTTGCAAAATGATAATGCCCGTTTCGTTTTTTACGGGCTTAATGATTTTACAAACACAGTGGGCATCTGGTCGAAAGCAGTCGTAGCACATGAGTCGGTGGTCTGGTTTATTGTCAGTCTGCATCGTTTACGCTCTCAATATTCGCGATGGCGCTGCGGATTTCATCGCAGACGGAATCATCATCTTCGTTTACCAAAGCACTTTGAAGATGGTTGAGTGAGACTTCGGTTCCAAGCTCGCCAAGCGCCCACGCGACGTGTCCGCGAACGATAGGGTAGCGATTGCCGGTAAGTGCTTGTGCCAGAGGTTCAATAGCCTCAGCTCTTCCTGAATTACCGAGTGCTATGGCCGCGTTACGCATGAGCTGATGTCGGGGAGCGCGCCGAAGAGCGGTTCCTTTAACAAACCTGCGGTGTCCACTGGAGGTAATTTCAAGTAGATCAATAAGGTCAGGGTTTTGGAGTTCATCGCGCGCAATAAACTCTGGGGCAACCGGTTTGATCTTCTTCGATAGGTTGTAGGGGCAAACCTCTTGGCAAATATCACAGCCAAAAACCATATTGCCGATGGGGCGGCGGTACTCTTGTGGAATGGCCCCGCTGTATTCGATGGTGAAATACGAAACACACTTGCGAGCATCGAGTACTCGCTCCGAAACAAATGCGCCGGTTGGGCAGGCATCTAAACATGAGCGGCAGGATCCACACTTCGGTTTGATGGGTTCTGTGGGGGGTAGCTCCACATCAAGTAGAAGCTCTCCGAGTAGAAAATAAGTGCCAAATCCTGGAATCAGAAGCATCGTATTTTTGGCTACGAAACCAAGACCTGCTTGCGAGGCGTAACCGCGTTCGAGAAGGGGGGCGGTATCAATGCAAGGCCGTGAAACAACAGGTCGCCCGATGATTTCTGAGCATGCTTCACCAAGAGCCATAAGCTTCTCGCGCATGACTTCGTGATAATCTCGGCCGCGGGCGTAACGGGCGATGAAACCTTGGGGACGAGAGGGGGTAAGGTTTACCAAATCTTGACCACCGGCATAGGGCAGGGCCACGACCAAGAGACTTTTGGCACCGCTAAGAACCTTCTGCGGGTCATCTCGCCGGCCGTGTTTGGCCATAAAGTCCATATCTCCGTGATAACCGCTTTGGATCCAATTCTGCAGAGCGTCGTCGCCTTCGGGGAGGTCTTGAGCTGCAGTGATAGCAATGCGGAGAAAACCCAAGTCTTGAGCCTTGGAGAATATTTGCTCAGTGATATTTGGTGAGGTTTCCATGTAAGGCCGCTTTAGCAAAGATATGGGCCATGCGACCAGCGAGAAGAGCGTTAAACGTCTTCAATCATATCATCGTCATCGTCGAGGCCGCCATCAAGATCTTCGATATCGTCAATATCATCCATTTCGTGAACTCTCGCAGGAGCGGGAGCAGGAGCAGGCGGGGCTGGCGCGGGAGCGGGTTTGGAAGAAGTTTGAGGCTTTGCTTGCGCAGCCGGTTGTGCGGCGGCTTGAGGCTTCACTTTTGGAGCGGGTTGAGCGGCGGGTTGCGACTTCGCTTCTCCTGCTGGTTTAGCGGCAACCTGGGGCTTTGGTTTTAGAGCCGGTTGTTCAGGCTCCTGCGGTTGCTTTGTGGACGCCTTCGTTTCGTTGGCAGCTGGGGCAGATGCCTCGTCTTGTTCTTCGGTTTCGTCTTCGGTTTCCAGCGGCAAGAGCTGGTAGCATGCATCTTTTTCGGTGCTTTTGAGAAGGAAGAACCTATCACCATCGGCGGGCGCCTCGTTTGCACTTAAGAAGAGATAGGTCTCAGGATGCATATGCTCAAAGAGCTTGTCGTAAATCGTTATTTGCGTGTCATGAGGAAAGTAGCTGAGGATATTGCGCATCAAAATGATGTCGAATACAGGCAGCTCATTCCAGTCGTTCATGAGGTTGAAGACCTCAAATTGGATGCCGCTGGTGTGTTCGTCGTGGATTTTCCAGATCGTACCTTCTCGGTCGAAGTGCTTCAGCAAAAGGCTCGCCGGTAATCCGCGGTTGACTTCTGTTTGGCTAAAGACTCCGGTTTTGGCTTTTTTGATGAGTGTCGGTGAAATATCTGTGGCTAGAATATTGATTTTCCAACCTTCAAATTGTTTCAGCGCATCTTTGAGCATAATCGAGATGGAATAGGCTTCTTGCCCACTGGAGCATGCGGCACACCATATGTTGAGCTCTTTTTTATCGACGCGTTTACCAAAAAGGTCTTTGGCCACGGAATGGCGAAGAAACTTATAGGAGCTGAAATCTCGGAAGAACATTGTTTCATCTTCTAAGACTGCTTCGATGACGCGGCTGTGAAGCTTAGAGTTAGGGCTCATCTGCAGCTGGTCAACGAGGTCCGCGATTTCGTCAAAACCACCTTCTCGCGCGATGGGAAGCACCCTTTTTCGGACAAAGTCGTGCTGCGCTTCTTGAAGAAGAACGCCGGTTTTGCTCATGACGAGGTCGGCAATATACGTAAAATCGCTTGGCTCTAAGATAGACATTGGGTTGAAGCTACCAAAGCTTACGGGAGATCGCCAAATTGTTGAAGAAACTTGGCTTAAGTCTTGGGTGCAGGCAGTGGAACGGTTTCGCCGAGCTGCCCACAGGCCGCGGAAATATCTTGTCCACGTGGTGTGCGTAAAAGCGTATTCATTTTGGCATTTCGCAGAATCTTTTGAAAAGCGACCACCCGCTCCCATGGAGGTGTTTCGAACTCGGTTCGGTCATGGGCATTGAGAGGCAATAGGTTGACCTTTACGGGGATACCTTCAAGGAGCCGGATGAGCCTTCGCGCATCTGCCGGGGTATCGTTTACGTCTTTAATTAAAACATATTCGACAGTGATTTTACGCCGATTGGCCAACGGATAGGCACGCATAGCTTCAATAAGCTCTTCAATCGGCCACTTCTTGTTAATGGGCATCACGCGGTTGCGTTGCTCGTTGGTCGTTGCGTTTAAAGAAATAGCCAGCTGAGTTGGCAGTTCACGACCCAATTCATAAATACGCGGGACGATACCAGAGGTACTGATGGTAATGCGTCGTCCCGAAAACTGGCAGCCTTTTTCATCGAGAAGAATTTTACAGGCTTTAATCACTTCATTGAAGTTTAAAAGAGGCTCGCCCATGCCCATGAAGACAATATTCGTGACCCGGGCATGTTCATCCTCGGCGGTTACATCATCTTGGACTGCCAGTACCTGGCCAACAATTTCAGCTGCAGCCAAGTTTCGGTTGCGGCGCAACGAGGCGGTGAAGCAAAATTTGCAGCCAACTGCGCACCCCGTTTGGCTGGAGACGCATAGAGTATTGGTGCGACTGCCTTTGGCCACTTGAGGAATATAGACGGCCTCAAATGCCAATCCGTCCACGCTTACGAATCGGTATTTACGTGTACCGTCTTCAGAAGCTTCGACTTGGTCGATGGTGGGCCGACTGATCACAAAGGTATCGGTCAGTGCTTGGCGTAAGGTTTTGGAGAGCGTGGTGATTTCCGAAAAGCCACTGATTTTCTGTTCGAAGAGTGCTGTAAAAAGCTGATCGGCGCGAAAACGCTTCTCGCCTGCCTCCTCAACAAAGGTTGTAAGCTCAGGCCGCGTGAAACCCAGTAGGTTCGGTTTACCAACAGGTGGCTTGGAGGACAGTCCGTCGAGAACAGTCAGGGCAGGGTGTAAATTTGTCGTTTCCATGATTTGGCGCCCTCATATCCACATAAAACCGCAGCCGTAAAGGGGTTTTATCTATGATGGAGAGCTAGATCGGGGCTTTTAGCGGGCTGCAACCGAAGTTGATGGCTTGGTCTTTTTACGTGTGAGTTGACGAACCTTGTGGCGGGCCCGTTCTAGAAATTCGATTTTACGCTTCCAAGATAGTACTTTTTTCACATAGTTACGTGTTTCTTCGTAGGGAATCTCTTCTACAAAGACCTCGACCGGCACTTTACCACGTCGTCTCCAGCGGCGTACGGCCCCGGGTCCAGCGTTATAAGCCGCTAAAGCGTATTCGATGGTCCCGTCGAAACTTTTAAGCATCCGCTTTAGATACCGGCAGCCTAGATAGACATTGGTCGAAGGGTTCAGGATGTTGTTGGGGTCGAATTTTTCCGATTCCACGCTGATTCCCATGAGATCTGCTGCTGTGGTTGGCATCAATTGCATTAGGCCAAGGGCCCCGACGGGGGAAACAGCTCGAGGGTTAAAAGCGCTTTCTTGCCGAGAGAGGGCGACGACCACATTGGGTTCCAGAGCAAAGCGTTTTGCGGTCCTTTTAACGATAGAGACATAGCGGTCGGGGAAGTTCGCAGCGAGTGTTCGGACGGTTACCTTGGTTAATTGCGGGTAGCGCCGATTGCGGATTCCGCGAAAGCGGGCCGCTAAGAGCGGGGCATTCAGTGCTTTTGCCAGAGAGTTACCGAGCTCAAGGTCTTTGGGTCCAAGCTCGTCATAGGCAAGCGGCAGGACCTCTTTAAGGCCCTTGAGTGCTTGCTTGGAAAGACTTGCTTTCAACAAGCCTTCTACATGGCTTAGCTGATGATTGGGGTGCGAGATCGGTAGGCTGGCTGCGGGTGTGACGACTTGAAGGTCGGCATGGCCTTCGATGTAGTCCGTTGCCCGGTGCGCGTAATAGTCGACTGGGAAACGTTGGACCAAAGCGAGGAATTCGCCCATGGCTGTATGGTTATCTCCGAGTTCTTGAGCGGCTCGCGCTCCCCAATAAATACTGGCAGCAGCCTTGGGGCCAAAAGGATCGCTCTCGAGTAGGGTTTTAAAGAATTGCCGCGCTTCTTTGGGCTTTTCGCGCCGCCAAGCGACCCATCCAAGGCCCCAAAGTGCTTGATTTCTATTGGGTCCGAGAGGGTTGCTGAGTAGCTGAGTTTCGAAGTGACGTTGCGCATCGTCGTAGCGGCGGTACTCGATGGCCATTTGTCCTGCACGCGCTCGAGCTTCATTACTCAAGGTATCAACATATCCCGATGCTACATTTTCAAAATGAAAGAGCGCTGTCTTGTAAGCTCCGCGGCGTCTTTGAGACTCGCCAAGGTCGAGCTGAATGGCGCGTTTGAGATGGAGCCCAGGCTTTGCCTTCAGAGCTCGTCGAAGCATGTGAATGGCTTCAGGCAATTTCTCGGTTTCAATGTATCGGGCGCCAAGTGCGTGACGAACCTCTGCTCGAAGCTGTCCTTTGCTAAATGGGTTGCGTGCGAGTCGGTTAAGAGAGCGGGTCGCAATTGTTTTACCGCGAACACGCAACCGGTAGAGCGGAGGAGGCACGGTTTTTAGAATGAAACTTCTTTCACCTTTGAGGTAGCGGCTCACCAAGTTGGCCTTGCCCAGCTGCCACAATGCCCACACCCCCCACACCTGAGTTGGTTCTCGCCACCAGAGCTGTCTGAGAAGAACAATGCCTTCTTCCTGTTTGCCAAGCCCCATCAAGGCTGAGCCTTTGAGGAAGACGATTTCATTGTCATGTTGGTCTTCGGGTAAGATTTTTAAGAGTTCTTCGTAACGGCCCGTCTCGAAGAGGGCCCAAGCTCTTACCGCGAGCGTACTGATATTTTTGCCCCAACTGCTGGCAAAAGCCTGAGACAATTTACTGTGTGCTTCTTCGGCGAGGCCTTGCTCAAGAAGCTTACGCCCTTCATCAATGCGCTGAAGCTCTTCGATTTCTTGCTCAGAGGCACTTGGAAGGGAAGATTCTTGAGGTACTGCAGAAGGCACAAGAGTTGGTTCGATACCAGAGGGCTCTGGTACCTGGCTGGTAAGAACCAGCATGTAGAAAATCGAAACAACCCCACCCATAAGTGCCTAGACTAGCAGAGTCCCCCCAAGCCGTCGAATTTAAGAGCCGAATATCCCCATTCGGCTCTTAAACGACGTTTGACTTAAAGAATTTTTAAAAGTTCGATATCAAACACGAGCATTCCTGCAGGGCGGCCAGGCTTGTTGCCGTAAGCAAGTTCCGCAGGAATCCAGAAACGTGTTTTTTCACCAGGGACCATGAGCTGAACACCTTCGGTCCAACCTTTGATCACGCCGTAAAGCGGGAACTGAGCAGGCTTGCCGCGCAGTACTGAGCTATCGAACATTTTACCGTCAGTGGTCCAGCCAGTGTAATGAACTTCCACTCGGTCTGATTGCTTCGGGTGTACATCACCTTTGCCAGCGTTGAGGACTTTGTAACCAATACCGGTTGCAGTCTTCTTGGCATCTGCAGGAACGGCAGCAACGTCTGTAGGCGCTGCGATAGGCTTAGGTGCAGCCTTGATGCTGATAAGCTCTAC
>JABJBS010000107.1 GCA_018668695.1 Deltaproteobacteria bacterium | reverse complement strand
CTCAACACCAAGCGGCTGAAGCGTCACTTTGGTATCTTTAATGGTAGCCCACCGAAGTTGGCCTGATTCAACAAAGGCGTGGATATCAAAATGCCAACTATCGGTTAGCACCTCAAAACCGCCATGATATTCCGATGCCCATTCGCCGCATTTTACCTCATGAGGTGGTGGAGGATTCTCAGCGAAATAAGTCATGGGATAATAAGTGTAGCCACACGGCAAATCTAGGCGGGCAATGACACAAGTCATGGTGGGGATTTTGAATAAGCGCTTGATCACATAAGGAACTTCTGGACCAAAATCGATTGATGAATTGGGTTTCAATTGAGCCCGGTGACCCTTGAGGTTGATGACCTCGCGAAACACCACATAATGCGGACATTGATTTTTAATCAGCGGGCGCCTACGCCACCAATCACCCGCATAACCGAATGGGTCCATTTCTAGCTGAAAAGTCGCGCCACAAAACGGGCACACTGAAAGGGATTGAATAGGTAAACGTGACTTATACTCTTTCTTGACTTGGTCATGTAGCTCATCATAGTACTCCCACTTTTTAGTTTCCTCCTCGGTTTCCATCATCTCGTATTGAGCTTGCTTGACTTCTATTTCTCTTAGTTCGTCAAGAACCTTGTCTCGCTCGACCTGAGATTTGAAGCTCTTTAGTAATTCCATCATTTCCTCATTCATCGCAAAAGTTGGCTCGTGCTCCATCAAAATTACCAGCCCGACCAGTGCCATATAGCTTTATCCAATCAATGCCAAAAGCAGTATAAAAATCAATCATGTCTTCGAGTGTATCAAGATGCAGTTTACGCACTTCTTGAATGACATTGTTTTCTTCAACTGGCACATAAACTGTTAAGGATTGTCCCTCATTGATTTGGGGACCACTGTTTGCATCTGATGTGTCTAATCGAAGCGGCCAACAATCATGCGGACTATGCTGCACAAACCGGTTCTTAGAATCAGTCTCCATAGCTTCCTCAAATTTTTCAAGCATCTCATCTTGATTACTTAAGTTCCAAGCAGATTTACCGTTCATGTCGTAAACGCCATGTAAGTCGTAATCGCTGTAAAAAACATTTCCTTTAGCATCACGAACCAAACAATCTAAATCGCTGGTAGCTTCTAAATTCCGGGTGCTTAAAACTTCCAAATATTCATCATATGGAAAAAGTGGATTATTATTAGGAGGACCTGGTATACCAATGGCGTAACCTTTGTCTGCCATTTCTACTAAATAGTCGAGATACAAATCCTTTAATTCATCATCTGAAATACCATCCGTTGCTTTCAACATTTTCCGTACCGAGTCGCTCTGTGGATTCGCTGCAGAAAGTCCTGCATTGGCTGGATTGTTTAAATATGGATCTGAAGCACTTAGGGTTTTTGCTTTCACTGGCAGTGGTTTCGCCTTTTTGCCTGCCTGATTCACGAGGTGAGTATAAGCCTCTTCTTTAGAGTTGCGCATCACAATGATGTTTTCAAGATCCTCGGCCAGTTTGACTAAGTTCTTGTCGTGCTTTGGTAACATACCCCGTTTTCTAGCTACCATAACACCCTTAACAAATTTCCCTGCGGGATTTAGAAACCTTCTTTGATTAGCGAGTTGTTCAGCCGTAAATCTTCCTATTTTCGAACAAGGTCCTTGCGCATAGGCCGACGGAAGAACAAGCTCGTTCAACTCATTTAGAAATTCTTCAACCGGTGACAATGGCACATATTGAAAGTGCAATGTGGCAATGGGACACAATGAACCATCGCCGCGGCGCCTGATGATATCCTCGTCGCTTCGTTTGATGGCATCGAATAAATCGTCTGCCTTACGTTTCAAAATACCCTTGCTGCGCCGAACAACTCGCTTTAATCCTCTGGCAACAAACACACCTGCATCTTTGGATAGTTTCAGTGCAATCTTCGGAGGGCCTAAAAACACTTTAGTCGTGACTGCCTGCAAGAGGAGCAAATGGAGCGCGGATATATGACCGATGAGATGCTTCAGCGCCGCAGGGCTGTGCGTAATCGCGTCATGAAAGACGCAGAAAGATTCGGGAATCTCGCTCCCTGTCAGCTCAGTCAAATTCGCTCAGTTTGCTAATTAACCCAGGCGCCCCCAGGGGCGCCGCTTACCCGTGGCCGAGGGCAGAGGCCGAATGGAGGTTCAGATGGACACGAAGCGAAAAGATGAGATTACATGGCCGCAGCTCGTTGCGATGAAGACACTGGTTGCAGGGAAACTTGCGAGCATCAAGACTTACGGCTCCCGCGAATCCAAGCGAATCGCCGTGGGGGCTTTGGTGGATGCCGGTTATTCGTACCGTATCTGCACAACGATGGCGCACACCGTCGCTGTGGGTGCGAATTTGATTAATCGCGGGGTAATCGGTGGGAGAACAGAATGCGGGGAATAGTGAAATACAAGTCCCAGGGGCGCCGAGGATCTCCCTTGTGGGCAGTCGTTGTGATTGGCGGCCACGCCTTTGGCGCGTGGTGGCACTTTGCGGGCGGCGCCGCGCTGCTTGGAGTTAACTAGAAATAAGACACCGGTGTCTTATTGGGTTTGTAACCGTGGCTGAGGAAAGAGGCCAAAAGGAGATTAAAATGTTTATTGAATCAACGTTCTTAAATACGAGGCAAGCGTATATGCCAGTAGTTACCGACCGAGACGTGAAGTGCTGGCAGTGCTTATCAATGGATGAGGACTATGCGCTTGTCGCAGAATACGAGTCGGTCTTCAGTGTGAGTGAGTATCAGGCTTCCAGCGTAGAGCCTGGGGCGCCGGTAAAGCTTTGCGGCGAGTGTTATGACGCTTGTATGGACGTCGAGTATGTCCGCGTCTCGATTAAGCCTGACTTACGGTCACCGGGATTTTTAGGCACACAGAAAGAGCAAGGCGCCCACGCGGAGCCAGACGGTCCTTCGCCGATAATCTTCATGCATGCGTTCGATGAATGTCGGGCGCAGACCGTTGCGGATTTTCGCAGTGGGAGCGATAGCTGGACCGAGCTTCGAACCGGCACGCTGGACTCAATCGCGGACATAGTGCCCGCCGGGATGACTTCATGGGTCCACGAAATAATCGAAGAAGAAATTCAGAAAGAAGGAGTTTAAGATGGGACGCTCGAAAGACTTTAAAGACGGCAACTACAGCTCAAAGGGCCACAAGGTTTTCAAGAAATGGGTTGATGAGCAGGGCGGGATGACGGAGGCAGCCCAGCAGCTTTTAGTCGCTGGATTCCCGACCGAGCACAATACCCAGGTGGGCATGGAATCGATCATGAAGTCGAAAAACCTGACCGCCACAAAATGCGCAAAAGCAAATCTCGACAAGGGCCTGGGGATCTCGTCCGAGGATTTAGCGGAATACAAGAAGGCGCTGCACACGGTTCGAAAATGGGTCGAGGGCCTGTATCTTGGAAGAGCAACACAGAAGAGTCTGGTGCGGGCTGTGTGGATGGAGCAGAGTCTCGGCATCCTAACTGCTGATTGGTTCAAGTCCTACAAGTTCAACAACCTCTAATGCCTACGCCGCGAGCAACAGAGCAGCAGTGCCGAGACTTTTTGAGCAGCGAGGGATGCCAGCTCGAGTCAGAGTTTAAGGGCTTGCGCACCCGAATCAAGGTGTCGTGCAAGGTCTGCTCTGGTGAATTTTTCAATACGCTTAACGCCCTTCATCAGCGCAAGGTTCAGGACAAAGTTCTGTGCGTGACTAGAGAACTTCGCGTAGGCGGTTACGATAATAGCTCCGGCCCCGGCCTTCTCAGCGAGTTTAAACTTGAAAATGCGAGAGACTGCAGAGCAAGTGCAGCTGCCGGCACAGGGAGCAGGAAAGAAAGGATTGTATGCGGTTCGACCAACTCGAAGAAGATGAGGCCGAAACGATTGGGAGTCACGACTTAAAAGGGGTTGGCGAAGTTCATCTAGGATCAAGCAAGGCGATACCATCAACAAAACATTGGGTCCCACAATTCTATTAATTACTAATCGCAAATTAATACGGGTGGTACCAGTCTCCCCGACGGCGAGTACCAGAAGAGCTTCATCCCGTTGAGGTTTTCATGCGGGAAAATCCATCGGTGAAAACGGCTCAGGAATTTATCAATTACTATTATCGCCGCGGAGGCGTTACCGGGGTAGGCATCAGGGAAAAGGCTAATCAATACGGCTTGAACGTTAATTAACTCGCCCGTAACCGGTCCGTACCCTGAATGCTTGGGTGAGTTAATCGATTGCTTCGGTGATCAATAAATTGACCACACACATTTCATCCTCAGTTCGCTCGCCCCAGTTTACATCCTTGGGTGGGCGTCTCTCTTGGCCTAAAAATGGTTGCGCCTCGGCGGTATTGCTCCAAGTACATGACACTTCCAGTTCATCCCCCGAGCGAAATGACACCGGGCTTTTTAGGAAGTATTCTTGTTGCCAATTAAAATCCCATTTTGGAATATCAAGGACGGTTGTTTCGGTGCCGTCCTCTTTGTAGAGCTTTGTATGACCAGACTGACCCAGCTGGTGCATGTGGAAAAGCGCCCCATGAATATCAAATCCATTGTCGAGGTTTAAACCACTAATGAAGGCTCCAAAAAACATGCGAGGATCATCTCGGATACTGTGCCGGACGATTTCTTCTCCTGATGGGATGCGCATATTGCCGCCAACCCACTCAACATTGAGCCAAGGTGCATACACGCCGCGCTTTTCAACGCTGCTGGCAATTTCAAATTCCAAGGTGGTCTGGTCGGGTTCTGGCACTCCCAGGGGTGAGCTGTAGTGCATTTGAAGTGCCAGCAAAGAGCCTGGTTGAACCTCTATACCAATGCCTCTAGGAAATTTTGTGCCAGGATTCCCTGGTAGCCATCCTCCCAGCTGGAGTGTTGGAATGATGATATCAGGGTTGCCACTGGGCCCTCCAAAGCAGGTATAGCCAGGTTGCCCATCGTCACTTTTCCAGCTTTCAGTGGATGCCACAAAATTCGGTGGAATGATGAATACAGCAATATGGTGGACCACAGCTTCATTGCCAGGAACGGCATTGATGCCCCGGACATAAGTGGTTTCGGTCTGGTCCCAGGGCAAGAGGAAACATCGGTAGTCATCGCCTTGGGGCGGCGAGTAGGGTTCTGGCATTTGCAGTGTGGTGTCGACCCGCTCCAGCCCTTCATGAAGTGAAGGCAGCGGGGCTCCCGGCAACCCTGAATCACCTTCAGCTTTATCCCCAAGAGCCCAGGTGACGATGGCTTCAACTTGGCTATCTTCAAGCTGGGGGTCGGCTAAGTATTCTACATCGGCAGGACCCGCCAGCCATGGCGGCATTGTCTTTTGCGCGACGGAAGCTGCAACGGCATCGGCATACGTGCTGACTCTCTCGTAAGAGTCCAAAGCAAAGGGCGCAATCCCACCTTCTAAATGACAACCGGTACATCGGCTTTCGAGAATCGGTTGAATATCCTGATAATAAGTTGGTGCTTGAGCCTCGTCAGACTGATTTTCACAAGCTGTTAAAAACAAGAGCACGCAGGAAAAAGCCCGCCACTTTATCATGCTCATTGGATAGTTCCCCTTTCGACCCACCGACTGTCTGTTATTTGTTACCAGCCTCCGGAAGCTCCGCCGCCGCCGATACTGCCGGCTTCACCGGAGAACCTGCTGCCTCCCGGTGAGTATCCGCTGTGTCTACCAAGAGAACCTCACGAGTTCGAATTGAAGTCAACGGATAAGTGGGGAAAAGGATTTCAACCCCACAATAAAGACTTAGCCCTACCTGAGCTGATGGTTGCAGAGGACTGTCGAAGTTGGAACATCGTCAGTGACCTGGAAATGTTGTCTTATGATTTGCTGGAACTGTTCCAATCGCATGACCGCTCCTTTTAGCTCGTGGTCCAAGCTTCTCATGGAATGTATTCACCCCGTGTATAGCTTAACCTAATTTTCGACGGCTACCCTGTAAAATCAAACGGCGTGGCTACACTATCGAAAACATCGATGCGTTTTTATAGATTGGGAACTTCAAAGGTCCAACGAGTCGAGCACATCCATCTAAACCGAGGCACGACAAGAGTCGTATCTCCTAGAACAGGGGGAACCAGGTAAAACAATTGCAATAATTACAGCAGCTTATGCGCAACCCCGCCAAAGTTGGCTCACCTTGAAAAACAGGTTCTCTAAATCGGAAAACACTATGGCCTCCATTATCGCCTGCACGACAAAAATTCAGACGCCTACCCGACAAGCCTACCCTCGAAGCCTCATTCGAACTAATTCTCAAGATAGGACTACGCTTAAGCCTTCGTTTGATGATGAACCGAGCACGACGGTCGTCGCAGGCAACGTCACATTCACCTGGTAAAATGGCTCCCTTTAGATAGAACTCAACCATCAAGCCGGCGCTGCGCAAATTCAGATTAACTGAGCCGGCTATTTGAAAAATAAACCGCACTTCACTCTAATCGAGACATAGGTCAGAGTAGAGTTCTGCCGTTCGAGCATCAACCCCGAGGCCACCCACTCCACTATTGGAACTTGGACCCACAACGTACTGATAATATGCCAGTTTTCAGACTGTATGTGGACGTGGGCATTTATCCATTGATTTCATTCACAGGCGGTAAAAAAGTGAGTGCATCCTAGAGCGTGACTTCATCTGCCAATCAGGCGACAATTTCGATAT
>JABJBS010000106.1 GCA_018668695.1 Deltaproteobacteria bacterium | reverse complement strand
GCATATCCGCTACGAAAGCGGTCCATTGCTGACTATCAATCAGATCGAACCAGTACTTTATCTTTTCTGTGCCCCGAATACGCTTTAACCAGCCGATGCGTTCCTTAAGAAAGTCGGGTTTCTGGCAAAAATAGTCGTAAGCTTCAAGCAAATACTCTACCCGTGCCTCAAGTGGAGCCGTCACTTCTACCACATTGGCTGAGCGCATTTTACGCCAAAGCTCACTGGGAATATGAATTGCGCCTATTTGATTGCTCTCGGATTCAAGCCAAATGGGTTTTGCTGGATTGAAACTCTGGAGTTCTGTCGCAAGATGAGACTCAAAGCCTTTTTGACTCGGCTGAATAGTCTCCGGAGATACCCCCAGAAGGCTACCACGATGGTTCGCAAGGCCTTCAAGGTCTAACACTTGAAAACCCCGCTCTTTCATCATCAGTAATATTTTCGTTTTGCAAGTACCCGTCAATCCGGACAACAGACGTAACTCAAATTGCTCAGGCAAACTATCTAAGCTTGCAACGACTTTCTGCCGGTATGATTTATAACCGCCTTCAACAACAGATACTCGAAAACCAATTTGAGACAGAATAAGCGCGAGGCTTTGAGACCGCTGACCACCACGCCAGCAATAAATCAAGGGATAGAAGCTTCCATCCATGGCCTTAAGCGGTCCTTCGAGCATATCTGCAATATTCCGGGAAATCAGCGCAGCCCCAATCTTACGGGCTCGAAAAGCATCTCGTTTGTAGGTTGTCCCTACTTGGACTCTCTCATCATCCGAGAGTACAGGCAGGTTAATCGCCCCTGGGATATGGTCTTGAGCAAACTCAGACGGAGTTCTCGCGTCGATGACGTGGGTGAATTCAGGATGTTCCGAATACTCTGACCATTTAAGAAAGCTCAAACTCATTTGAACCCGCACTAGCCTGTTTCGCTTTAATACAAAACCCTATCAACGTTTTTTTCCGTAGAGACTCAAAAAAAGCGTAATCGCCTGCTCGATGACTTCAGCGGTTTCGTGCTCTGTGGGGGCAGCTTGAAAACCCATCATCTGAGGCCACATCAATGGATCTTTAATCAATGCGTGAAACTGAGCCGCCGCCAGTGCTGCGTCTTCGACCTCCAGGCAACCCTTTTCGTGAGCTTGTCCCAGATAGACACTTAAGTCTTCCAAGCCAAAGCTTCCCGTGCGCTCGTAGAATTGTCGCCCCAAATCAGGGCGTTGCATAAATTCCGCAGCGGCCATTCTCAAAACAGGCAGTACTTCCGGGTGCAAAACTTGGTGAAGCATCTCAAGCGCGAATGCACGCAGCTCTTCGTGAGGGTCCCCTTCAGGGTTCATCCACTCCACGCTCCACTCAGTAATACGTGTCCAAATACCATCAACGATGATGTTGAAAAGCTCCTGCTTGGAGCGAAAATGTTTGTAGACCGTGCGCTTACTAACGCCAGCCACCTGAGCCACACGATCCATTGTGGACTGAGAGAAACCCTCTTCCACAAAGACTTTTGCCGCCCCTATGAGCACACTTGCTCGTTTTCGTTCAGAAAAGCTCAATTCAGTAAACATCATTCACCACTTGACAGATTGCGTCACTGTACCTTAGTGTGACTCAAAAGTAAACTGGTCAGTTTACTCTTGAATTTCGCAAGCGAGAGGTAACGTCATGAAAAAGTCCATGAAAGATAAAGTTGTTCTGATTACAGGTGCAGCCAGCGGTATTGGCCGTTTAACTGCACTGGAAATGGCCCGTAATGGTGCCAAACTCGTCATTTGGGACATCAACGAAAGTGCCCTCGAAGCAGTATGTAACGAACTGGACCGAGTGGGTAGCCACAAGAGTCATGGTTATATTTGCGATATCTCCAGCCGCGACACTGTATACAGCGTTGCCAAAGAAGTTTTAGCAGAGGTCGGAGCGGTTGATGTTTTGATCAACAACGCGGGTATCGTGAGTGGCAAAAACATCCTCGACATCCCCGATGAGAAAATCGAGCTGACCTTTGGCGTGAACACAATGGCTCTTTTTTGGACCACAAAAGCCTTCTTGCCTGAGATGCTCAAGCGCGATTCTGGCCATATTGTCACCATCGCATCGTCTGCCGGACTGGTTGGCGCGGCCAAATTAACAGATTATTGTGCAAGTAAATGGGCTGCCGTAGGTTTTGATGAGGCCCTCAGAATGGAGTTACGCGAGAATTCACCCGGCGTAAAAACTACCGTGGTGTGCCCTTTCTTCATCGACACTGGCATGTTTAAGGGCGCTTCAACGCGATTTCCTCTGATATTACCCATCCTTAAAGAGAAAAACGTCGCTAATAAGATAGTGAACGCCATCCAAACCGAGAAAAAGCAACTAATAATGCCCGGGTTCATCGGAATCGTACCGCTGATGCGTGCTACCCCTGTGTGGTTTTTTGATGCAGTCGCGGATGTTTTGGGTATCAACAAAAGCATGGCCGACTTCATCGGGCGCAAGTCGGCGACCATTTCAGACTTGAATAAGCGCTTTAGAACAGGCTAAGTCACAAACATGGCGCAAATAGATAGAACCTTACAAGTGCGCGGCTACGAAATAGACAGACATGGCCGTATTCCTCTCGCAACATTTTTCAAATACAACGAGCACGCTCGCTGGGCTGCCTTACAAGACCCAAATTCAGGGTTCGCGGGCATCATGCGCCGCGGAGGAAAGCTACCAATCCGTGCTCAACATTTCACACTCGGTCAAAACGTTGATGTTGGCACTGAGTTACGAGCAAGCTTAGGGATTCTCAAAGTGGGAAACTCAAGCATCAAGCTGCTTCACGAACTCAACAGAATTCGGGATAATGCTATGGTTGCACAAGCATTGGTGACTTGCGTGCATATTGGTTCGGACCAACGAGCGGTCCGCGTTCCAGATGACCTCAGAGAACGCGTAGACCCTGCCCTACTCACCCCTGAAACTCCCGGAACGTTCGAAGAGACGCCACGTGATGCGTGGTCATTTCCGATTACAATCCGAAACGCAGATATCGATATGCTTCAGCATGTGAACCAAGCACGCTACATCGAATACATGGGTGATGCTCGGGTCCGAGCAACCACTGCAAACGCATATGGCGCAAACCCACCCGCTCTTTCATCCAATCCAAAACAACTCGCGATTGAATACAACCGAGAAGTTGTTTTTGGAGACGATTTAGTGATGAAAACATGGCGAGGTGCCACAGGCGCTGTTCAATTCGCTGGGCACGTAGGTAAAGAGCAAACCCCACGCTTCAAAGCTTGGGCTCATTTTGAATAAAGAGCTCAATCTCATTGAGTCTCAAATTGCTTCTACGAAAAGTGGGTTCCTAGCATACATTACCCCAGCTTTATCAAATTCATTTGAGCCCTTTACGACGGGCGCTGCGACACCTCTCTTTTCCATGTAATCCCTGAATACAGTGAATAAAACCCGCCAGTTAGATTGATTGAACCAGGCTTCATCGTACCGTCGTGTCGATTTATTTTTCTAGGATCCCAATTATTCAACTCACTGGTCGGCCAAGTTACATCAAATTATGTAGCAATATTCGGGTGGTTCTTAGCCATAAATAAAATCATCCAAGGCGAAGTCACTTTACCGTGAAATCGGCGCGCGTACCCACGACCGGAAGAGCCGGTTTAAGATTGACGATTCTCAAATTAGAACCCTAAAATTTATAGTTCAGAGGTAATTTGTAGGTTCGTATTTGTGGGGGTGGCGTATGACTATTATGAACTCAGGAGAATTTTTTGTAGAGAGCGGTTCGATCTCATCCGAACAACTAGAGAGTGCTCTTTGCAAACAAGCTCATTTTGAAAAAATGCTTTTAGGGGAAGTTCTTCTAAGGCTAAGCTTAGTTGACCAGTTCAAGCTTGATACCGCTTTAGCTGAGCAAATACGGGAGGTAAGTCGAACAGGCTTGGTTCACCGCAGAATGCTCGGTGAGGTGCTTGTCGATCTTAGAATTATAAGCGAAGAACAACTTCACTATGCTCTCGACGAGCAGCGAAGGCTCAGGCATCTAAACCTTGGAGAAATGCTGGTTGAGCTTGGGATGCTTACCATCCGCCAGTTGGACCAACTCATCGAGGGGCAAATGCGGGCGCTGACCATCTCGGTTGCATAACCGGTAGGTGCTCAAATCGGGGAAACATCGCCCTGGTTAATCGCTGCGACCAGCCACAGGACCGAAGCAACCTACAGGGCCTACCACTGGCACCTCTTCTCAGGACCAGCTAACACCCTGATAATTAAGGCATTTAAAGCCCGGCAGAGTGCCCAGCACTTCCCGGATCTGCCCCTTGTCCCAATAACTCCGCCTTAATCGCCAAACGCTTGGCAAAACCCGGCTCCCGGTGTAATTTGACGAACTGCGTCAGGCTCTATTTTGCACGTAAAAGGTGGCTCTTATGTCCTACGATGTTCACGAAAAATATCCCAATCTCCTAGCCCCATTAGATTTAGGGTTCACGACCATTAAAAACCGAACGCTCATGGGTTCGATGCATACTGGGCTTGAAGAAGAACGCGGTGGCTTCGACAAATTGGCTGCCTATTTCGCCGAGCGAGCTCGTGGAGGAGTTGGCCTGATTGTTACAGGTGGTGTCGCTCCCAGTCGCGAAGGCTGGCTCAAACCTTTCTCCTCGAAACTCACCAACAAGCGCGAAGCCAAACAACACGTTGTTGTAACAGAAGCAGTCCACGAGGCCGGTGGTAAAATTGTTCTGCAAATTCTCCATTCAGGGCGTTATGGCTATCACCCGCTGAATGTCGCACCATCCGCCATCAAGGCACCCATCGGGTGGTTTAAACCACGCGCCCTCTCGCCAAGAAAAATCCGAAAGACCGTCGACGATTTCGTCAACTGTGCTGAGATGGCAAAAGTCGCGGGATACGACGGTGTTGAGATCATGGGCTCCGAGGGTTACCTCATCAACCAATTCATCGTGAAGCATACCAATAAGCGAACCGATGAATGGGGCGGCAGCTACGAAAACCGCATTCGATTTCCAATTGAGATTGTGAAGCGTACCCGTGAAGCTCTTGGTAAAGACTTCATCATTGTTTACCGGCTCTCCATGCTAGACCTCGTTAAAGATGGCAGCAGCTGGGAAGAAGTAGTTCAACTCGCAAAAGCCATCGAGGAAGCTGGTGCCACTATCATCAATACCGGTATTGGATGGCACGAAGCCCGTGTTCCCACCATTGCCACCTCTGTGCCGCGAGCCGCTTTCACTTGGGTTACCGAAAAGCTCAGAGGCAGCGTGAATATCCCTCTCGTGACCTCCAATCGAATCAACATGCCTCAAGTTGCGGAAGATGTTCTTTCAAAGGGTCACGCGGATATGGTCTCGATGGCAAGACCATTCCTTGCCGATGCAGACTTCGTGAATAAGGCCCGCGACGGTAAAGAAGACGAAATCAATACATGCATTGGGTGCAACCAAGCCTGCCTAGATCATGCATTTAAGAATCTACGAGCATCATGTCTCGTCAACCCTCGCGCTTGTTTTGAGACTGAACTACAGTATCTCCCCACGAAATCTCCCAAGCGTGTCGCCGTGGTAGGTGCAGGACCGGCCGGGCTAGCCTACTCTACAGTTGCAGCTGGTCGAGGGCACAACGTCACACTTTTTGATGCCGACAGTGAAATTGGTGGCCAGTTTAATATGGCCAAAAAAGTCCCAGGCAAAGAAGAGTTCTACGAAACCATTCGATACTTCAAGCGCCAAATAGAATTGACGGGTGTCAATTTAGAACTCAACTCGCGCCAATCGGCTCAATCACTCATCGAGCAAAACTTTGACGCTGTTGTTCTGGCAACCGGCGTTAAACCGCGAGTGACAAGCATAGCGGGAGAAGGCCACCCCAAAGTACTCAACTACATTGAGGTGCTCAGAAACGAAAAGCCGGTGGGTAAAAAGGTCGCCATCATTGGTGCAGGCGGCATTGGTTTTGACGTCGCTGAATATCTAACTCACGAAGGTGAATCCAACGCACTCAATATTCAAGCATACCTTAAAGAATGGGGCATCGATCCGAACAATGAGGTACGGGGTGGAATCGAAGGTATTACTGCTCAACCCCACCCTCCTGCCCGAGAAGTCTTCCTGATGCAGCGTAGCGAAGGAAAATTGGGTGGAAAACTGGGCAAAACAACCGGCTGGATTCACAGAGCGACCTTGAAGAACAAAAATGTAAAGATGCTCAGAGCGGTTGAATACCTAAAGATTGATGACGAGGGATTTCATATCCGTATCGACGGCAAAACTCAGGTTCTAGACGTCGACAACGTCATTGTCTGTGCCGGCCAGGTTCCATGCCGTGACCTCCAGGAAACGCTGAGCCAAAGTGGTGTTCAAGTGCATCTTATCGGAGGCGCCGATGTGGCCGCTGAACTCGATGCTAAACGCGCAATCAATCAAGGCTCCCGGCTCGCTGCCGAACTATAGAATTTAGACCATTCCCAAGGTTAAGTGGCCAAACGAAGTTTAATGGTTTAGAATCACGCCGGCCCTGTGCCCCATGATGTAAACAGCGACTTCGAGGACATAATGAAAAATCTTGTTTGGATGGCTCTTTTTCTTTTAATGGCGTGCTCTGGTGATGAAACCACCGACCCCACTGACACTTCAGATGCCGCAGCATCTTCTGATACCTCAGATCCGAGTGATACTTCAGACGCATCAGACGATTCAGATGAAACCGATCCCACCGATGCCGCCGACAGCAGTGATCCGGCCGACGCATCAAACGATTCAGATGAAGCCGATCCGGTAGATGAAGCAGACGAAAGCGATCCGACCGATACTTCTGATGCCAGCGACCCAGCGGATGCTGCAGATGAAACAGACCCCAGTGATGACCCCACCGACACACAACCTGAGACGACTATCTCACTGGTCAATGCTTTCCCAAGCCTCAATTTCACCCGGCCACTCATCGCGAGACAAGCACCCGGTAACCCAAACCGATGGTACATCGTGGAACAACGTGGACGTATTTTCTATTTTGAGAACGACGGATCTACATCAGTCAAAGAAGAGTACCTCAACATCGCAACACGAGTACGCGCATACGACGACCCTGGTGGTGGCTACAAAGAAGAGCAAGGCCTTCTTGGCTTCGCGTTCGATCCAAACTTCGAAACCAACGGCTACTTCTACGTTAACTACACTGGCAATGGCAGCCCTGGGGCAACTATCATCTCTAGGTTCTCTTCCAACGCCAGCGGTACTGAAGGTGACAGCGATTCCGAACAAATTCTTCTAGAGATTGACCAACCCTATACCAACCACAATGGCGGTCATATTGAGTTCGGCCCCGACGGCTACCTTTACATCGGAATGGGTGATGGTGGTTCCAGCGGAGATCCTCTGGGCCATGGACAAGACAAAGAAACCTTATTGGGCACCATTTTGCGTATCGATGTCAGTGGCGAAGACGCCTACTCGATTCCAAGCGACAACCCATTTGTTGGTACCGCTGGCGCCGATGAAATTTATGCCTATGGATTACGAAACCCATGGCGCTTCCACTTTGACCGAGAAAACGGCACGCTTTGGGCTGGCGACGTGGGGCAAGATCAGTTTGAAGAAATCGACATCATCATCAATGGTGGAAACTATGGCTGGAACGTTCGAGAAGGAGAGCATTGTTACGGCTCTTCCAACTGCGACTCGGAAGGAATGATTGACCCGGTAGCCGAATACAATCACTCACAAGGTTATTCTGTGACCGGTGGGTATGTATATCGGGGCACTCAGCTAACCAGTCTATCAGGTAAATACCTCTACGGTGATTATGGCAGCGGCAATATATGGGCTTTAACCGATAACGGCGACTCACTTAGCTACACTTCAGAGATGATACTCGCAGATACCGATAAGACCATTGCGAGCTTTGTTGAAGACTTGAATGGTGAAATTTACATTGTATCTCTCTACACCGGTGAGTTCCTCAAGCTCATCGAAACCATAGAATAAACCCGTTAGGGCTAAGACTACGGTACTTTACTTACTCATTTTTTTTCTTTCGGGAGTTTGTCCTGAGTCGTTCTTATGACACTGGACATCTCCCCTTTTCATACCGTGAATACACAGAAGCCCTTGTAGGAGACCTACCCATGAAGTTCTTAAATCCAGAGCGAGACAATCTACTTGAGCTTTCCTTAGATGATGTTTTCATCGTACCAACTTATTTTGATGGTACCTCACGCATGGACGTCAATCTTACGCCAGTCGATTTTGGCGGGAGTTCAAATCCAATCGTGGCTGCGAATATGAACGCTGTAACGGGTAAACGCATGGCTGAAACCATGGCCCGCTACGGTGGAATCGGTGTTCTACCTCAGGATATGGACCTTGCTACGGTCGAGCGTATTGTACGCCACATCAAACAAGCGAACCCTATTTATGACACAGCTCTGCGGGTAACGAGTGACGCTACGCTACGCGATGTTCAAGGCCTGATTCTAAAACGAGCACACGATATGGTTGTGGTCGTAGATGACGATGAGAAACCACTGGGTATTATCACCCACGCCGACTTGCGCGAAAAAGACCAATACACTCCTGCAGCTCATCTCATGCAAACACGCCTTGTTACCGTTAACGCTGGAATCTCAAATCGAGAAGCCTTTATCGAAATGGAACAACAACGTGTAAAAGCAGCCCCAGTAGTGAACGAAGCCGGTGAAATTATGGGCGTGATCACCCGCGATGATGCCGTACGCATGGAATTGTTGTCACCATCTCTTAATTCAAAAGGTGAACTTATGGTCGCAGCAGCAGTTGGTATCTCTGCCCAAGCCGGCGAGCAAGCCGCGAAATTAGTAGAAATGGGAGTAGACGTATTGGTCCTAGATACAGCCCATGGTCACCAACGACGCATGCTTGAAGCACTCAAAGCTGTGCGCAAAGTCGTAGGCCCTAATTTCCCATTGGTTGCGGGTAACGTTTGCACCGCCGAAGGTACTCGGGCGCTTATCGAAGCTGGCGCCGATATCATCAAAGTAAACGTCGGACCTGGCGCCATGTGTACAACGAGAATGCAAACCGGTGTTGGACGGCCCACCTTTTCATCCGTTCGTGCCTGCGCCGATGCAGCCCGCGCACTCGGCAAGCATGTTTGGGCAGATGGAGGCGTTCGCCACGGACGTGATGTCGCTCTTTATCTTGCAGCTGGTGCGAGCCGAGTGATGGTCGGAACGACGCTCGCTGGTACCTTCGAAAGTCCTGGCGATATCAAAGAAGACAAAGACGGTTTCCTCTATAAAGAGAATTATGGAATGGCCAGTGCCCGAGCGGTCAAGTTTCGAACCACCGGCATTGACCCCTTTGACCAAGCAAAGAAGAGCTTTTTCCAAGAGGGTATCTCAACTTCTCGTATTTATTTAAGACCTGGTTTGGAAAATGTCGGAGCGATCTTGGTGAACTTCATTACCGGAGTTCAGTCTGCATTTACTTACATCGGTGTTGATAACATTGATGATTTTCATCAAACAGCTGTCATCGGAGTCCAAACTGCTTCAGGTTTCGGTGAAGGTACACCCCACGGTAAAGTCCGCCGCTGACCTATTTGGTTTTTCGCTTACATTGTGACGCACTGGGCATACCTATACCCTTAAGTGGCGAAATGGGGTGTCCGTAAATTGACCACTAAGCGAGAGGTTCTTTGTATTGACTCCGGGCTGGGTTCTGGAATGGGCAGGCTCGCTCACTTACATGATCATATCAAAACGCTCAATTTTCATATGATAGCCACCTCGGATGTCAGTTGGCTTCCTGCATACCTAAAACATACCGAGCCGCTGGCTGCCGTTATCATTGATGGCAATGTTTTAGACGAAGCAGAAAGCGACCAAATTCTTTCCGAGATCCGCGGCTCTCAACCTGAGGTTCCTATTTGCTGGCTTCGTTCCAGCTCCAACTTGATGAAGCACTATCGTCCAGACCTCCCTGATAAAAACCTGGAACTTGAAGGAACTTCCGAAGAGCAGGTTAAGACGATTAATGATGCCATTAAGAAACGCTATTTTCCGCGCATTATCGCCTACGCAATGGAGTTCAGTACTCGCTTGTCAATCAAGCAGTCCTTCCACCTAAACTTCGAAGAGCGCCCATCTTACCTTCGTTCGAGCTTCGAGCCTCTGTCCGAAATCAGTGGAATGATTTCTTTCTATGGGCACGAGACCGCTGGCTCTGTAGTTGTAAGTGGGTCGCCTGAGGTGATGAGGGCATGCTGCGAACATATGTTACCCAGTGCGCCTTCTACCGCTACAACCCAAGAACAAGATGTTGCCGGTGATATGTGCAATGCTATCGTGGGTCGCTTAAAAGGGTTTCTTGAGCAAAATGGTACACGTATCCAAAACACGTGGCCTATTGCCACGCGAGGATATCCGATGAGTTTGGCTTTTGGGTCCGGACGTATCTCGCTCGTTCAGGATTTATCCAGTGACAAGGGTCAGCTCTTTGTGGAGCTTTATCTGGATTCTTTTGATGCGCTGGCACTGAAACGTAATGTCCGGTCCAGAAGTGTTAATACCGGCGAGCTTAAATTCTTTTAGAATTAATCATTAGGCGGCTTATACTCTTCATCAACAAGTCTCAATTCGAGACTCTCACGTGCAGCGAGAATTTCGATATTGGCCCCGTGCATCTTTGCCCGGGCTCTTGCCTGCTCAACAATACCATCGATCTCTGTATCCGAATGACCAGGATCATGATGAAACAAGGCTAATGTCTTGACCCCAGCTTGAACAGCTAAATCCACCGCAGTTGAAAACCGAGGATGACCCCACCCTACTTTTTCAACATATTCTTGATCGGTATATTGGGCATCGTGAATCACAAGGTCAGCATCCTGAAAGAAGGCCACATAATCTTCAGGCAATATCCTTAAAGCCGAAGGGTTCTCTTTCGCTCTTTCCTCTGGACCAAACTTACCTTGATTTAAGAAAAGGTCGATTTCACAATCTGTAGCGTAGACAGCCACCAAGCCATCACTCACAAACTTATAGGCGTTACTTCCGCCGGGATGTGGCTGCTTCAATACAGAAATATTGACCCCTTGAACCATTGTCCCTTTAGGGTCCAACGTCTTCGAAACAATATCAGCACTGAGTTCTGAAAAGTCGACGGGGAAATAGTCGCTACTCATCTGCCCCGAGAGCAATGAGTGAGTTTTATGCTCAAACGACTGCACTCCGTAAACATTGATAGTCTTTCCTGCAGAATAAGCTGCCTCAAAGAATGGAAAGCCTTGAATGTGGTCCCAGTGAGAGTGACTGAAAAACATATTAAACTCGGATGGGACATTATCACGCCAGCGCAGTGATTCGCTAAGTTCCCGTAAACCTGTTCCTGCATCACATATAAATAATTGGTCGTTAATTCTGAATTCAACACATGAAGTGTTACCACCATAAACTCGTGTTCTGTGGCCGGGAGTAGGAATCGAGCCTCTTACGCCCCAAAATTTTGCATAAAAGCTCATGCCACTGCCTCATGGTATACCAAAACTAAGTTACCAATCTGTAACTGATCACCATCAAATAAGTTCACACTGTGAACGCGAACCCCATTTAAGAACACACCATTGGTACTTTCTAGATCTCTGAAGGAATAACCTTGTTCGATCCGTACAACTTCGAGGTGTTGTCTCGACATTTGTTCACACTCAAACACGAGGTCAGATTGAGACGAGCGGCCCAAGACGTAACGGTCCTCTAATAAACGAATCATTCTTGGTGCCCCTACTCCGCTAAGCTGCTCAAGAGCAGGCGTACCGTAGGTAATCCGCGCACGGCCCATAACCGCCGACTGACCATGCACCGTTCTTTTTGTATGTTCGTTCGTATCATGCCCACTGGACATCAAAGCACCTCTATCTACTGCTGTCTCAATATATAAAGTATAAGCGATATCAGCTAGTTTCTTCAAATACTGCTTTCATTTTGATTTGAATAATATCAACTAAAATGAGGCAAACTATTTCCGAAATAGTATTTCTGATAAATGTATAAAGATCCATGGGACTTAAGTCAGCTCGAGATCCGTCGATGCCCTTCACGTAATAGAACGTTTAGCTAGAAACGAATGAAATGGTCATGCAAAATTACCGCTTTAACTTAAGAATTACCGCCACGGGCCTGCTCCTGCTGCTCTTCATGACCAGCTGCAGCAGTCCGCGAGTTTTTAGTTTCCAAGACATTCACTACTACACGAGCTCAAGTGGCCAGGCACAACTTGGGAACCTAGGACTGATGAGTGCTAGCGACGGCTTTGGGTTCCAGCGAGCCGCCTTCCTCTCAGATTGTCAGGAACAAGCATTAGCCGCCTCCGTAGACGCAACCATTCAGGGCATGCTCCCACTTAGAAGTGCATTCGGCCAAGGCACGAAAGCCAAAGCGCTTAGTACTCTGCTGGGTGTTCCGGCAGATAACTTGGACGACTACCGTGTTCTTCTCCTATCCCTCAATCCGCTAGATGCCGAGCGTGCTGCGGCCAATTGGCCCGAGACGTGTAAAGCCATCGTTGCAAGGGACGCCGACCGAACGCGGCTCATTATCTCCGTAGCTGCCTTAATTCCCAATACATGGTTTGGGTCTCCAATAGCGCTACCTCAACTGACCGCCCAGATATCGGCTAGAGGACATCTCATCATTAATATTCACGGTAAGAAGATGTCTCAAATAAAGGTCTCACCGCAATCTATATTTGCTTGGCGATCAGGACACTTCTGTTGGGCACAAGATGATTCGCTTAAAGAGCCCATCCTGAGGGCCGACGATTCAGGCTTCGATACATGCCCCGCTGGATATGGTACTTCGGCGCCTCCTGGATCATTATGGGCCAGCACTATTATTCAACCGGTTGAACCAAGTAACCCCTCGGAAGCTGAAGTGAGTGCCTCTCCTGAATCTGAGACGGTCCCGCCATCTGCAGAATAGTCTGTATGATTGTCCGGACTGAGGTTAATAGGGTCATTCGACACTCTTAGTTGAGGACAAACAGGTCAACGCTTTCCTTTCACTGAGATCAACTGGGTCACTGAGCCTCTCTAGACCTTCTCCGTAGACTCTTCCCGGTCCAATCATTGAGTGTAATCAGGGTAAAAGTACCTATTTCAGGCTAAGACTGAGGCTAACTAGGTAAACCATTGCCTCTCTTCAACCAACTAATTCAACGTTTTCAACATCTCATT
>JABJBS010000105.1 GCA_018668695.1 Deltaproteobacteria bacterium | reverse complement strand
CTCCATTGATGTCTTTGAGATCCAGGCGCAGTCGAATAATGGCTTGGCGCATCGCGACATTATGGGGGAATCTGGTCCGTAGGCTTTCATATTCGATTAGCGCATCAGCGCGACGGCCTGTCTTTTCAAAAATGGTGGCTCGCATAAATCCGCCACGGCGTGCGGACTTGGAGCTGCCCTTTGTTAGATTGTTGGCGTGGAGGAGAGCCTTTTTAAATAATCCCCGGTTTACTAAACGGCTTGTGAAACGGTACTCAAGTTCTTCATTATTTGTTACTTGTTCCATGCCGTTTTTAAGAGTGGTGAACAATTCCTCCCAACGATCCAGGGTTTCGAAAACGGATGCGAGTTGAAGGTAGCCTTTATGTTGGTGCGGCATTAAGGCAATGGCGTCTTGAGCGTATCGAATTGCTTCCGTTCCGTTATTTTCAAGAACCGAAATCTGTGAACGTTGAAGAAGATACCGGTAAGAGGGCGTTTTGGTATTGAAAACGGCGGATTCAGAAAGTTGTCTAGCTAATGCAGGAGCACGGGCATTGATTAAGTACTGAATCAATTCATGACCAGATTTGGCGTCTGGTGGATTCAATGTTGCGATTGCGGTGACTGCGCCTGTTTTTTTATAGATATCTTCGGCAATGTTGTTTGCTCGATACGGACTGTATTTTAGAGCCAATCGATACTCTGTAATTGCTTGAGCAGGCGCACCGAGTTTGATGAGGATTCTTGCAGCATCAATATGCGTAGGTGCAAATCTTGGTCCCAGATACAATGCTCTATTGAGCCATTTCCGGGTTCGGGTTGTAGGACCCTCCATCTGGAAGAGGCGATGTGTTGTTATATATGCAGCAAAATAATCAGCGGGATGAATTCGGCAGATTTCTTTGGCGAGTGTCTCAACCTCGTTCGCATTCTTAAGGTTAATTATATCATTCGAAAATTGCGTGACATGCTTACGAATTTCTTGATTAACCGCTGTGCTTGTAGCGGCGGCGAGTGCGATTATACCAGCGAGTGTTATAGCCAGCCCCGCGCTTTTCGGCATGGATATTTTTTTGCTTTTGTGTTGAGAAGGCCTACGTTTATCACTGCTCTCTAGTGCACTGAGTAGTACGACGACCGTCAAAGCAACGGCACTCATTTCGAGGCTGAAGTCGATTAGATTGTGGATAAAGAGAAAAAGAACCCCAAAAAGGGCGGCCAAAAACTCCGGTTTTTCGATGAATTTCTTAGCTGTACTGAACCAAGAGTAGGTGAATCCCAAGATGACCGGGAGTGCCCCGATTAGCCCCCAATCAGCGACCAATTGAAGAATGCCATTTTCAAAGTGAGTATAGGTACGGTCCGTGGGGAGTTCTGAGTAAAATGGGTAGTAGCTTAAAAACGCGCCCTTTCCACACCCAAGAATCAAACAGTCGTCGATAATCTTGGTTGCAACCGGCCATATCGCAAATTTTTTGTGAGTGTCGGCGTCAAGGGTCGACAAGAGCTCCAGTCCAACCCGTTCGGGGACAAGCCAGGCGAGGAGTAGGAGGCCCGCTGCGACAAAGCCTATGATCCATAATATTATTTCGGGACGGGTTGAACGAGCACTTCGTTTTTGAACCCAGATGATAAAGGGTAGCCCAACGATAAGAAAGATGGCGAATAAAAGTGTGCCGCCTCTTGAAAGTGAAAAGACGACACCGGCTGAACAGGCAATAAATATAAAACCACTTAGAAAGCGCGAGAGTCGGTCTTTACTGAAAACTAGACCCAGTGCACAAAAGGCAGCCAAGCCAAGGTAGCCGGCCATGTGGTTGGCGTTGATAAAAGATGACGGGAAGAACTTATCTGAGTTGCCGTAGTGGTTAAATGTGATGACCCAATTGAGTAAGAAATGAATGACTCCAAGTGCGACAACAGCGAGGCCGGAAAAGGCTATCAGCCATAAAACCTGCCTTCGTCTTCGATTACTGCGAAGAATATTTCCGGCAAGCAGTGCTCCTGAAAAGTAGAGAATCATTTTAATGAGCTCATGAGCGGTGCCGGGACGGTCCAGGCTTAGTGAGGCCTGGGTTACATCGAGTCCAAATTGAAAATCACTGGCGGGCTTCGATATGGATTCGAGTAGGGGCATTGGCAGCGGTATTAATTGGAGACCGGTGATCAGGATTGCCCAGGCCATTAGCCAGGTTATGAGAGTAAAGGATAGTTGTTTCTTTTTGGTTGAGAAACAGTAGAGCGCAAGAGCAGTAAGGGTAATACCACAGGCTACAACATTGATGATCGGAAAAGAGCCGGCAAGGGCGAGCGGTAGACCCAGCACGATAGATATCATCAGGATGAAACTTATATCTCGAAAATCTCGTGGCTTAGAGTCGAGAATCGTCATTGTTCATTGCCTATCGGTTATTTTTTCCACGCAGTATTCTGTACGTATCTTACTTCTCTAAAAAACTCGGCTACCTCACGTGGGTCTGGCTTTGCGTCGGGCTGCGGAGCGCAGGGCTCGCACACATAAGCAACCAAATGATGGTCCTGGCTATAAGCTTTGCGGAGCGGTCGAAAGCCGACACGCTTTAGAAGAAGTGCCGTGGTTTCTTCGGTAAACGAGTACGGGTGGTCAACCTTCGTTGCACTCTCGACGCTCCAGTTTTTGAGATAAGCTGCTCGAAAATCAACGATGTCAAAAAGAAAGAGGCCATCGTCTTTGATGATTTCACGAATCTTAGCCATGGCTGTTTTAACATCCAGCAAATGGTCGATTGTTTGAAAGAGCCCGATGATATCGTACGATTTAGGGGCGCAGGGCCATTCTTCGAAAAGCGCGGTTACTGTTTCAATGCCCAGTGCATCGGCTTCAGCGATCTCATCAGGTGCAGGGTCTAGGACGGTAGACTTAAGACCAAAGCATTTGGTGAAATGTTGGGCCACAACGCCTGTGGAACCACCGATGTCGAGAAAAGTCGAGCTTTCTCTACCTTGGAGATACGGCTTGAAAAATCGTTCCATCTCTTCTGAGTAATCTTGTTGCTCAGCCATAATGTTTTGGGCGTCGATAAGTCGACCGTGATACGCGCTAACCAATGGCCTATAAACACCTTCGTAAAATTCAGCATAACCTTCATTGCCCATTCTGGGATTGAGCATGGTAAGTGCACAAGTGGTGCAAGAGGTGGTTTGTGCAGGGTACCCATAGCGATCGTGATGGGTCAGGACCATCCAGTTATCGTTTCCACAAAGATGACAATTTTCCACAAATTGTTTTTCTTTAGAGCCATAGTCGTAGTTAAGATTGGCGATGCGCTCTGGTCGCGTCATTGATGAATTAGACATACCTGAAGTCCTTTTGGCTTAATTTTCTCGATTGTTTGTGAGTGCGTCGATAACACGATTTGCAATGAAGATCTCGGTTTTTACGAATGACTCGAATGTGTTCCCGCCTATATGGGGAGTAATGATTAGATTCTGGGATTGGTTTGCAAACTGAATCAGAGGGTGGTCAGCAGGGACGTTGGGTTCTGCGGCTAATACATCTAAAGCGGCTCCGGCAATGGTCTCGCTCGTGAGAGCATTGAGAAGGGCCTTTTCATCAGCGATGCCGCCTCTTGATGTGTTTATGAATACCGCAGTATTTTTCATACGCTTAAATTCATTGGCGCCAATCAAGTGATGTGATGCTTCGCTGTAGTCTACGTGGAGACTAACAATATCGCTGGATTCAAGGAGTGTTTCGAGGCTAACGGATTGAGCGTGAGGATGCTCAAAAGGGCGTATGTCGGTAGCGATGACTTTCATGCCGAGCGTGTGAAAATAATCGGCGACAATGCTTCCCAAACGACCCATGCCAATAATGCCAGCGGTTTTTTCGTAGAGTTCGTTGCCGCGAAACAAATCACGGGTCCACTCTCCCTTACGCACAGAGTTTTGGGCGGCGCTTGTTTTGCGCATCAATGCCATGGTGAGACCAATGGTGTGCTCAGCTGTAGCACGAACCTTTTTTAAGAACTCGCGCTCTCCCTTTAGACAAACAACCTGAATATTATGTTTGGCGCAGGCATCTAGGTCGATGTGGTCAATGCCTGTAACGGGTGTGGCGATAATCTTAGCTCGTGGCGCAGGCCCCAGAGTTTCGCTGTCTATTTTTTCAGACAATCGAAACCAAATTACATCATATTCCTGAAAGGCGTGATGAAGCTCGACCCCGTGGCATTCTTTAAGATCAAGACTGCCAACCGATTTGAGCAGGGTCTGCGCTTCGGTGCAGAAGTCTTCTGGCTCTGCCACGAGAATACGTGGTCTTCTGGACGTCATGATCTAGAGATTTTCCGATTGTGCGAATGCGAGATGTTTTTGAATGTAGGGTTTAATTTCTGTCAGTTTTTGAGCGACGCGTTTAGAGACGTGCCCATCGCCGTAAAGCGAACTGGGTTGGTAACGTCCGTGGTCAAGCTGCTTGCGGATGCCGTTTACGATTGCATCTTTTTCCATCGGGAGCCTGAGGACGTGTTCATCGGCTTCTCGAAGATTTTGTCGGTTGCCAAGCAACGCGACAGGTGTGCCGAAGTAGCCCGCATCGCGAACAAAGCTGCTAGAATTCCCTACGCAACATGTCGCATTGGCAAGAACCCTTAGGTAATCGTCGGGCTCTAGATTCGTCAGGATACGAAGTGGTACACCGTTTTTGGTATCGCGGAATATACGAATAGCCTTATTGATATGGCCGGAACCGGCATCAATATTTGGCCAGAGCATAACCGTCTGTAATTCAAGTTCTCGTAGTGCCAACAGAAGCGTATCGATTTGGCCTTCTTCCCCACCGTATTCGGTGGTGGTGGGGTGAAAAACGGTAAGTAAGAATGGAGCATCGAGATCGATTGATACGCCGGATCCACGGCCGTTGATAACGGCTGGGTCAAGCTTAGAATCGATGGTACGAGCCAAGTCACTGCTTGGGCACCCAACGTCTAAGATATGGTCCGGGTGCTCACCCATACGAATAAGATATTCGCGGGCCCGTGGTGTTGCGGGGACATGGTACTGGGCAAACTTCGTGATGGCGTGACGCGCGCTTTCATCAATTGAACCGCTGACTTCCCCACCTTGAACATGAACAATACAGACATTCATGTAGGCGGCCGCAATGGTTACAGCGAGCGCCTCATAGCGGTCACCGATCATCAAGAGAAAGTCCGGTTTGAGCCGTCGCAATTCGCTTGAGAATTCAACAATGCCAAATCCAATGGACTTCGCCATCGTTTCAGGTGTTGAGCCTTCAAGTTCCATATAAACACGACCACTGATCTCAAAACCATCTCTGATTACGACATTGGCTGATTCGTCAAAACGCTCCAGCACCATGGAGCCAGAGACCAGAACCTGAAGTTCCAGATCTGGGTGGTCTTTAACGGCTTGCATCACAGGCTTGAGGCGTCCGTAATTCGCGCGGTCTACGAGAGGAACACATATGGTATATTTGTTACTCAAAATGTTGCTCCTCAAGAATCGTGTTCGCTGGAACATCGGTTCGTAATGTTTTTCCGAT
>JABJBS010000104.1 GCA_018668695.1 Deltaproteobacteria bacterium | reverse complement strand
TTGCTGATAGAAGCAAAATTGAGGTCTTCGTATGCAGGTGCGCGCTCTAGCCAAACTTCATCAACCGGATCGGTGAAGAAGAGAACTTCGTATCCCTTGTCTTTGAAAGACTCGAGGTGAGGAGAGTTTTCGATGGAAGCTAGATTCTTACCGGTGAGGTAATAAATACTATCTTGGCCTTCCTTCATGCGATCGCTGTAATCTGCAAGACTCGTCATCGATGCATCGTCTGTGGTGCTGGCCAACATGAGACCCAAAAGCGTGTCCCGGTTATCCATATCCGAGTAAAGACCTTCTTTAAGGACCTGACCAAACTCATTCCAGAACTTTTCGTAAGTCTCAGCATCGTTCTTCTTGAGATCCTTCAAGCTATCGAGGACCTTTTTCACCAAGCGCTTGCGAATGGTCTTTACCTGACGGTCTTGCTGAAGAATTTCTCGTGAGATGTTTAGATTGAGATCTTCAGCATCGACCACACCCTTCACGAAACGTAGATATTCGGGGAGCAGCTCGGAGCATTCATCCATGATGAAAACACGACGAACGTAAAGCTTCACACCGGTCTTAAAGTCCTGGTGGAAGAGGTTCATCGGTGCTTTTGACGGGAGAAACAAAAGGGCTCGGTACTCATAGGTACCCTCAGCCTTCAATGTAATGGTGGAAACCGGCTCATTCCAATCATGGCTGATATGACGGTAGAATTCGTTGTACTCACTATCTTCCACTTCGCTCTTGTCACGCATCCAAAGCGCTTTCATCGAGTTCAAAGTTTCTTCAGTGACGACGGTCTTACTTTCGCCGCCTTCGACAACTTGCCCTTCCTCATCACGCTCTTGCTCTTCGCGCTCAACGTCCATCTTAATTGGGTAAGATACGAAGTCGGAGTAACGCTTCACAATCTCGCGAATGACATATTCGGTCGCGAAATCTTTCTGGCCGTCTTCTTCGTCTGTTTCCTTGAGCTTCATGCTGATGGTTGTACCCACCGCTGCCTTCTCAGTGGCCTCAATGCTGTATGTACCATCGCCAGTGGATACCCACTTGGTAGCAGTCTCTTCGCCAGCTCGGCGAGTAATCAACTCAGCATGATCCGCGACCATGAAAATTGAATAGAAACCAACACCAAACTGACCGATTAAATCAGGGCTACCAATAGCATCTTTGTTGTCCTTCAAAGCGGACAAAAATTCCTTGGTGCCAGAGCGAGCAATCGTACCGATGTTGGTAATAACTTCTTCGCGGCTCATACCAATGCCGTTGTCACGGATGGTGAGGGTTCGAGTGTCTTTGTCGGCCTCAACCCAGATTGAAAGCTCTTCGTTTTCTGGGAGCAGGTCTTTGTTCTCAATGGCTTCAAAACGGCGCTTGTCGAGTGCATCCGACGCGTTTGAAATCAACTCGCGCAGGAAAATCTCGCGATTTGAATAGACGGAGTGAGTCATCAACTCCAGAATTTGCTTTGCCTGGGTTTCAAAAGTGAAAGTTTCTGTTGCTGTACTCATGATGCTCATTCCTCTTCATGCAAACGACCGTGAACTCGAAAAAATCAAGTTGCCGCAAATACCGCGGGGCTCAGTGGTTTTCAAGATAGGAAAATTCGTCTCGGGAGCAAGGGACGAATTTATTTATCGCCCAAATCGCCAAATCACATGCGTGATTTGTTTACATCACTAGAATTATTGGACTTTTTTAGTTCCCACAACCGGGCAGTCCCAGGGCTTCCCAATTAATCGTTGGTATTACTGTACAGAACGAAATTCCCGGCCCCGATCAAAAAAATTACAAACAAATCTGTTACTTGTTTACATCCTTGAAATATATGAGGATTTTTTTATTCTCGGGACTATTTTGGGAAATTCACAGAGAAATTTAGCGAAACTCTAATCTAAAAGAAAGACGTACTAATTGAAGAAAAGTTTAACCTAATAAGAAATAATTAGGTTCTAAGGTATAAATATTGTGGACCAAACCAAAGAATCTACGTGAAAACGCTATATCGCGACCCATACCCCTGTTTTCGAGGCCGGTGGGAAGACTAGCACTCAAAGAGGGTTTACAAATTGCATAACCGCTATGTCACGCAGCGCCACTTAACCGCAGAATAAGATATCGTCCTCGTGACGCACCGAAGCCGCAGGTTTCGCCTGAGATTCCACCTGGGTCAGGTAGCGGTCAATCGCTTCACGCACAACGTCCGATAGATTTCGCTCACCCAGCACTGCTCTAAGCTTCAACGCTTTGATCTGTTCGGGCCGCAAATAATAGGTCGCACGCTTTAAAGAGTCGGATTCAGACAAAGACTGCAACGTTGCAGACTGAACGGGTCGATAACTTTTCACGGGCCTCTCCTTCTTTTTATCAACAAAACACAGACGCACTTTGTTGATAAATTGTTAGAAGCAAGAGCGGCTAAGGTCAAAAAATCCGCGATAATGATAACTTGAGTTTAACTTGAGCGGGCGGGTGTCCACTTGTCTCGATAACCTAATACAACCAAAAGACAGGGACCGCCGGCGATACAATTGATACCCGCTTCTTGTGCACGCTCTATTGCCTCTTTGGATTCTGCGCCGGGCTGCATCCAAACATGCTTAATGCCCAGCTCTATAATCTCTTCGATGATTTGGTTGGTTACCGCCGGTGGGGTGATGATCGAAACCCCATGGACCATGGTGCACAAATCAGAGAGCTGTTCAAAGCAAGGCTCGCCCTCCACCTCGTTAAGTGCTGGATGAACCGGTATGGCCTGGAGATCATGCTGCATGTAACAACGTAAAATTTTATTGCCGTATTTCTCGCGATTGGCCGACGCCCCAACTACTGCGAAAGCCGAGCCAGCTAAGAAAGCTTCAATGCTCTTCTGTTCTTCACTCACAGCTAGGTAAGCCTTTCTAATTCATATTGAGACCAAGTCATGGTTCCCAAAATAAAACCTACGCGCCCATGGGTTCCCCCTAAAGGCACAAGGCATTGTCGGTACCGTATTTGGGCACCCTTCAAGTTCGTAAACTCAGCCTCGTCTGTAACAGTTGCCAAATCACCAACGACTGTTTCGAACTTAAGCACAAGCATTTCACTGTAGGGCGCGATGAGGTGGTTGTAGACTTCCTTGCCCGTAAGGTCATCTCCGTACGCATCAATAATCGAGGTACCGAGGTAACTGTACTTGTAGTCACGCTCTTTATCTCGTTCAGTGATCTCAACGATAAAACAACTTTCCCAGTAGTCATTGAGCCGCTGTATATCTAAAGCGCTTTCTTGAGGGAATTCCGCATCCCCACGGAGCTCGTTCCACAAGCTCAGTAGTCTTTCTGAAATTCGCCGTTCCTGGCCTATTACTGCATTGTCAGACATGATGAGCCTAGTTTCACACTCTTGGCCGAAGCGAGCAACCCTAGCGCCCGAAACGATACTCCATCATTTGATGTTCTATATTGGCTTCTAGATAAATGTCGCCAACAGGCTCGTAACCAAGCGAGACGTAAAAAGACAATGCCTGGCACTGCGCCGATAGTTTCACGCTTGAAGCGCCCCGAGATTCACTTAAATCATGAAGATGCTTCATAATCTCAACGCCTAGGCCTTCTCCGCGGAGTTCTTTTAATACAGCAATGCGCCCAATTTTTGGGACTCCACCGCTCGCCACACGCATCACCACCCGGCCCGCAGCGACGGCTCTATCACCGAGGTAACCCACCACATGCAACACATCGTCGCGGTCTGGTCGCCACTGGTCAAACTCGTCTCTCTCGATACTTTCGGGGACAGACTGCTCATCGATGAATACCCGGCGGCGTACGCTCAGGGCATCTTCTAAGTGCTTTTGAGTTTGCACATGCTCTACGACAAAAGTTGGTTTCATCAGAATGAACGGGGATCAAACTTAGATGCATCCCTCAGTTTTTCAAAGCCCGCCCGTTCTTCATCAGTGAGAGAAGGAGGGTTCACGATTTTCAAAGTGACCAGCATATTCCCGTGTGCATCGCCTGTAGTGGGTAAACCTTTACCCTTAAGACGCAGCTGCTGCCCACTTTGCGCTCCTGGCGGAACTGTAAGAATGATTTCACTGTCGACAGTTTTGAAGGTGACCTTAGAGCCCAGGGCCGCTTCCCAAGGACTGATGGGTAAATCGACACGAATATCAAATCCATCTACATCAAATCGTGCATGGCGAATCAGCTTAACGTGGAGCAGCAAGTCTCCGTCACGACCACCGCCTCGGCCTTTGGTACCCAGCTTGGGCAAACGTACCCGAGAGCCTTCAATGGTGCCTCGAGGGATTTTCACGTCGTAGGATTTTGTTTTACCGCCAAAGTTGACGCCAACTTTACAAGTAGCTGATTGGAAAACCTCTTCGACCGATACCGGCCACTCTAATTCGTGATCTTGACCGTGCTGAGGTTGGCTATTGCCCCAAAAGTTACTTCTCGCCCCACCGCGGCCAAAGAACGCTTCGAAAAAGTCGCTGAAAGCACCAGTGCCCGCACCACCGGGTGCCCCGCCGCCAAATCCACCACCGCCTTGGCCGAAGTCGTAGCCTTGCCAACCAGGTGGTGGGTTCACGTTTTGGCCGTGCTTGTAGTTAGCACCCAGCATGTCGTAACGATTGCGTGTTTCGGGATCTTTGAGCACTTCGTAGGCTTCGCCTACTTGCTTAAATTTGTCTTCAGCGTTTTCTTCTTTGCTAACATCTGGGTGATACAACCTAGACTTTTGCCGAAATGCTTTTTTGATTTCATCCTGCGTTGCGCCGCGCGCCACGCCTAGAATGTCATAGTAATCCCGAAATTCCACGTCTATCTCTCACCGAAAAGTTAAGCCTAAGACTCTATAACAAGAGCCTTGAAACCTCGCTACCGTGAAGAGCGGGTAATAATCAAGCCTTTGCGGGCGACTCTGCATCCGGATAGCCCACCACTCGCATCCTCAATCCATTGAGTGGTCGTAACGTAATCAAGGGTTTAGCCACAACCGAATGGCCTTCCTCCAAAAAGAATTGGAATTGTTGAGCAAGCGTGGCCAGAATTATTTTGATTTCCATCAAAGCGAAATTATTGCCGATGCATTGGCGGGCACCTGCGCCAAACGGGAAATAAGCACATTTTGGCAACGACTCCATAAAACCGTCATGGAAACGGTCGGGATCAAAACCTTCGGGGTTTTCAAAATATTCGGGTATGCGATGGGTTAGATACTGACTCACAAAGACCCAAGTCCCTTTAGGGATCCGATAACCACCAATGACATCATCTTCCTCGGCCATCCGTGAAAAACCCCACACGGGTGGAAAGAGTCGCATGCTCTCATGCAAAACCTTTTCCGTATAAACTAGTTTAGGCAAGTCATCGAGGGTGGGTGCACGGCCACCCAAGACTTCGTCGAGCTCGGCTTTAAGTTTACGAGCGACTGCTGGATTACGGCTTAGTAAATGCCATGTCCACACCAAGGCATTCGAACTTGTCTCATGACCCGCTAAAAACATGGTCATCACTTCATCACGAAGTTGTTGGTCGTTCATGCCTTCGCCGGTATCAGCATCTTTAACCTGCAAAAGCATGCTCAGCAGGTCCTTCGTGTTCACACCAGCTTCTCGCCGTTTCGCAATCAACCCATGGACGACCTTATCCAGATCCTGAAAAGCGTTTTTGAGCCGGAGATTAGACCTGGTAGGCACGCTCATCGGAAGATCGACCACCGACATGATTCGGCGATTCACTTCTTGCTGCACAACCTCTACTGCATCCGCCACAAGGTCTGCCTCATTTTCAAGGTGTTCTCCTAAAAGAGCCTCACTGACCACTTCAAGGGTAAGCCCCATCATGGCTTGATCGATGTCGATGACTTCACCGCTGATACTATAAGGCCTTAATTTCTCCACCGCTTCCCGGGAGATACGGCCCATAATCTCTGCAAAATCGGCTATTTGTTTACGGTGAAAAGCCGGCTGCATTATTCGGCGCTGCTTTCGCCACAGCTCACCGCTGCTGGTCACAAGACCTTGACCGAGAATCATAGCTAGCTTTTGAAAGCCGCGTGTCTCTTTACTGTATTGGCGAGCCTTCTCAACAAGAACTTGTCGAACGTGCTCCGGTCGGCGGACCACCACCACCGGCTGCGGTCCGAGGTGAAACCTACAAACGTCGCCGTATTTTTTTACAAGGCTTAAGAGATGCCCGGCACCGTTGCTGCGCATGGCCTTGAAGTCTCCTCCAGGCCAATTACGAGGCGGACCTGGCGGAAGGCTCAATTCGGATGGAACCAATGCCTCGGTATCTGAATTGTCGGAATTCGCCACGGAGCCTCCTAAACTACTTAAGAGTAGCTGGCTCCAAGTCTCAATACCAGCTAATTCAATAAACCTTCAGATCGCCCTAGGCGTTTCAAGAGCGTTGCAATATCCCACCGGCCCGTGACCCGAACCCGCACATTAAACCGTGAGCGGCTGCGCTGGTCACGCTGCAATTGAACTTTCTCGCCTAGAAATAACCAATTTAGAAATCGGGTGAGCCCCTCACGAACATCCTCAAATGTTTCGTCATCGTTCGGCGCTAAAAGCCGGTTATTGATTCCAAGTACGAAATCACCTGCATTAAAAGATATTGGATCCTTAAGAGTTTCGTCGGTTGCCAAAAGCTGGCAAGCCTCAAGGCTTAATCTAAAAGCATCTTTGAGTCGGCTCTCAATATCGCCCAAAGCTTCGCGCTTACGGGTGTAAAGTAGCCCTGGCTCTCCGTCGCCAAAATCGAGACTCCAATTCGACTCATGACCAATCAGCAGTACGCCGGGTCCGTCTTGCACGTGTGAGTAATTGGCTACATCAATCAACACGCCTTCCAGCGCATCTTTTTGTATCCACCGTTGAAAGACCGGAATAAGCTCCTTCGCATCATAATCGGCCCTTAGGTTTGCTGGGAATTTTATAAAAAATTGTGTCGCATTCAGTGCTGTCATTCTCAAAACTCCTTAAGCCGCAGCTGTTGCACCCAAACGGGCATAGCAACCATAAGCTGCCTCGATAAAAAGTTGTGCTTCCTCAATACGATGGTGTGCAGTTTCGTGATCTACATCAGTTCCCTGCTCTTCATATTGGCGAAAGAAGTAATTGGTGAACTTCGCTCCGGCGAAGGGGTCATGGAATACCCGAGTCTCGTGATACCTATTTCGAAACTCCGTGACGATATGCTCTGCCTGGTCCGGGACGTCTATATTTTCAATACGCACTAAACTTCGTGCGGCCGTTAGCATCGCTTTAAAGGCTGCCTGAGCTGCCTCCTCTGGCACGCCTTTATCGAGGTGTAGTTGAGCATCGAATACCTGCCGCTCACTTTCACTCAAACCAAACTCAGCCAGGGTCACAACTTCACCAGCACATTCTCCAATACCAAGGTCACCGGTACTGTACTCACGAGAATCACCCCAATCGCTGTAAAAAGAACGGTCCACATCATAGGCAGGAATAGCTGTCAGTTCTTTGATCCATTTTTTAACCGCTGGCTTACCAAGCCGTTGGATAAAGTCCTTAAACTTCTCTCCGGGTTCACGTCCCTCTACAAAGTGAGTCGTGATCACACGGACCGCCAATGGAATGTTTCGAGAAGGCACGGCACCAATGGCAAGACCAAAGCTCCCTGCGTTGTTGTCCCATTGCCCTCCTAAAACGACTTGGAAGTGAGGAACCATGTAGCCCCTCACCTTGCGCCCGACACCATAGAAGCCAATGTCGGCGGCATGGTGTTGACCACAGGAGTTAAAACACCCACTCACCTTAATCCGCAATTCCTTAACAGCTTCATCAAGCTGGCTATTGATTGCAGCAAGTTGCTCACGAAGCACTGCCGCGAGTCCGCGCGATGAAGCGTGGCCAAGCTTACACGTGTCTGTTCCAGGGCAGCTGGTCACATCAACGATGGTACCCGCACTTGGTTGAGCCAAACCCGCTTCCTGCAAAGCCACAAACAAAGCCGGCAAGTCCTGCTCCGTCACCCATCTGAAAACGAGGTTCTGCTCCACCGTCAGGCGAATGTTATCCCCTACATATACCCGGGCGATATCAGCGACCGATCTCATCTGGTTCGCGGATAAATCTCCCAATGGGCAGACAGCGGTTACCGTTGCGTAACCAACCTGTCGCTGTGCTTTAACATTCACCGCAACCCATTCCTTAAAGCCGTCTGGATAAGGGCCTTCAGCAAGGGTACTTGGTTCTTTCGTTGGCTTTGACAAACCTTGTTGTGGGCCTTTTAAATAACCAGCCCAGCGTTCATCGTGAGGAAGAATCTTACGCTCTTGCTCAACCAAGCGAGTGAATTCATCCATCCCAAGCGACTTAATCAAAAACTTGAGTCGTGCACGGGTCCTGTTGTCTTTCTCACCCAAGCGGCCAAACACACGGCACACGGCCAGTGTCACCGGAAAAATTTCTTCCTCTGGTACAAACTCATTCAAAAGTTTGGCTTGGCTGGGCACAGAACCCAAGCCACCGCCCACATAAAACGCAAAACCGTTTTTCGGGATTCCATCAACAATGCGCCGTTTCGCAATCAATCCGATATCGTGAAACATGGTGAGCCCACACGGGCTGGTCTCACAACCGGAAAAAGCGATTTTAATTTTTCGGCCAAAGTCCTGGCAGTCTGGGTGTCCCAAAATAAAAAACGTCAACGCATCTGCATAGGTCGAAACGTCAAATGCCTCACCTCCGCACACACCTGCAAACGGGCAAGCGGTCACATTTCGAACAACATTACCGCATGCTTCGCGTGTTGTAATCCCGGTGGCTGCCAGACGCCTCATTAAATCCGGGGAATCCTCGATGTGAATATAGTGATACTGTATATCCTGACGCGTTGTTATATGGCTGATGTTGTCGGAGTACTCTTCAGAGAGGTCTGCGAGAACTTCAACCTGCTCGATGGTTAAAGCGCCATAAGGAATCTTAATACGCAGCATCCCTGGTGCGTCCCACACTGTCCCCGGACCTTTCGTGGCATCGCCGCAAGGGAACGCGAGAGCGCGGTCCTGAAGTCCGTCGTTTCGTTTACCGTTATCATAGCGTTGTCCGTAAACACCCCGTCGCAGGCGCGTCTCGGCAAATATTTTCTCCGCAAGTTTACCCTGACGGCGCAACACCATCTGCTGAGCGAAAACATCGATTTCTTCGCCCCAGTCATCTTGAATTTGACTGCCTAGTTTTTCTTTCCAACTGGTCATGATCTCTTCTCCATCAATATCAAAGCGTCACAAGCGCGCGTTCAATAGGGTTTGTCGTTTGGGGTTTTTGTGATGCCATCATTGGACGGATTTTCTGAGCCACATCCACAACATCTCCGATTACAATGGTCCCGGGTGAATCGATATAATCAAGGTGATCAAACGCATCTCGCAAAGACCGGAGCGTGCCCGTCCAAGTTTCAGCATTCGGCGTGGATGCCGCGAGTAAAACCGCTACAGGAGTATCCACTCTCCAACCTTGCTCGAGAAGGAAATCAGAAAGTCTCATTCTGCTTCGGATCCCCATGAGAACAACCAAGGTCACGCTGTTTGGAGAAACCGTTTTTAAGATAGGGCTCCAAGATTCTCGTGTATGCCCAGAGAGCATCATAAAAGCTGGTGAAACGCCGCGATGGGTTACGGGGATTCCGGCCAAAAGAGGTGCCGATATTGCACTGGTCACGCCCGGCACGATGTCAAACTCTACGCCTGCCTCAGCAAGCGCAATCGCCTCTTCTCCGCCGCGGCCCAGGACAAAGGGGTCACCGCATTTCAAACGCACCACGTAATCACCGCGTTTGGCTGCTTTAATCATCAATGCTTCGATGTCCGATTGCTTGAAGGACGGTCTCCCGCCCCGCTTGCCGACGTAAAAGCGCCGAGCCTTGGGCGCGAGTTTAAGAACTTCGGGATCAACCAAAGCATCGTAGAGGATCAAGTCCGCTTGCTGCAGACAGCGAAGGGCCTTGAGAGTTAAGAGTTCTGGATCACCAGGGCCTGCACCCACAAGTGCAACACTTCCTTTCATTATGAACCTCCTTCAGAAACTTGGCGATTGAGTACGGGCAATGCTTTTTGCTTTTTCGGCGCTGCATGGATCCCGCACTCTGTCTTATTTGAGCCCCTCCAACGCCCAGCACGGTCGTCTTCCCCTGGCCTCACTTCGGAGGTGCAAGGAAGACAACCGATACTGGGGTACCCTTGGAGATGGAGTGGATTAAACGGCACATCGTTTTTTCGCGCGTACGACCAAACATCTTCTTTGGTCCAAGCCACCAACGGATTGACCTTCACAAGGTCAAAACGCTCGTCGTAACTTAAAATAGGTGCACCCGCTCGGGTTGGACTTTGGTCCCGTCGTATGGCGCTCACCCATCCTGAAAAGGTTTTTAATTCTTTTTGAAGTGGTATCACTTTGCGAATTTCGCAGCACTTAGCAGACTGATGCTCCCATAGCTTATCGCCGAGCTCGCGGCTTTGGTCTTCAACGCTCAATTCTGAGCGCACCCCGCGAATAACAACCCCGTAGCGTTTTTCGAGGTCAGACCAAAGTTGATACGTTTCCCGAAAGAAAAGTCCTGTATCGAGTGTAAATATATCGATGGCAAGGTCATGGCGCGCGATCAAATCGATCAGCACACAGCCCTCAAGACCGAATCCCGTGCCGAATGTAACCCGCGGGGACAAAGTCGTGGCCGCCCACTCTAGAATGGTTTGGGCCGATTCGCCTTCCAGATCGAGGCTTAGTCTATTAAGCAGCTCCGGGTTATTAAGAGCCGTCAAGGATGATTCAAGTCTTCTTTGTGCAGTCATAGCGGTACCTTGTCCTAAACCAAGCTCGCACCGGTCATCACCAGTGCTAGAGAAATTCCGGCGCGCACCAAGGAGTCGGGAAGTCCAACACTGAGCCGACTTCCCAAAATGACACCAGGGATGCCACCTACAACAATGCTTGCTACGATGGGCCACTGCACAGTACCTGCGACGATGTGGATCATGGCTCCGAGAGAAATAAGAAGGACAGCATGCGCGAGGTCAGTGCCCACAATTCGTTTCGCCTCAAGCCGGGTTAGCGAGGCAAGAATCAGTGCCACCAATGCACCGCTTCCCACTGAGGTAAGAGCCACAAGACCTCCCACCGCAAATCCACTGACGATAAGAATGAATCGACTTTTTTGGGGCGCTTCGAATTGCTTAAAAAAGCTGCCTAAGTGGCTCACGAGCCAAGGCTTTAAGATACTTACGCACGCGACCAACAAAATAGCCGCTCCCACCAACTCTTCGATGCGTTCATTCGCGTTCTGGGGAGAATGTTTGGCCATGTAGAAAAAGCCAAAAGATGCCAACGCCATACCCGGTAAGCTGCCAGATGCCAGCAAGCGTACCCGTGACCAATCGATGGTTTTCAAGCGGCTGTGCTCGGCTGTTCCCACTGCTTTAATCAGAGCAGCATAAACAAGATCGGTCCCAACCGCGGTGATGGGGTCTAGACCCAAACCAAAAAGCAAAAAGGGCATCATCAAGGCGCCTCCACCGATACCGATGCAGCCCACCAAGACTCCTATTGCCAATCCCGCCACCGGCGCTGTGTAAATTGCTTCCATTTTTGCCACTCAAACGGCCATTCGCCGCTTTTGAACCCTAAGCGAAGTGAATCGCCATATATAATATAAGTGATTCGGTCACATATATAAGACGAGTGCAAGGAGTCAAGTTTAAGAAATGAAAAAAAACGATTAAAATTAGACACCTAGGAGCCATTCAGCCTTTTTTTCCATACTGAAGCCATGTAGGTAAAAATACTAATTCACAAAATACGCAACGCGACGCGTCTTTGACTTCCGAATTATATTAGGCAGAGTCGTGAATGTGTCGCAATTTCTTGTTTTTTGTTCGGGCTCTTTTTCTAGAAGCTGGGGCGATCATAGCGCATTAAAAGGCATTGCCAACCTGCGGTGGGACGACTAGAAACAGCTCCAAATCACTCACGCGAAAGGGCGTATCAGCCGTGTATCTTATTGGGCTTGGTAAGAAAGAGATTCAAAATATCCCCACCGGCATCGGAATGCTGGGTTTCGCCATCCCGGAACAAAGGGTCACCGGTTACCGGCAACCCCTTCATGCTCGAGCCTTTGTGGTAGCCCATCCAGAAAGCGACACCCGCATTATATATTGTGTCGCTGAACTCTGCTTCATGACCCAGTCGATTCGCCACGGGGTCCTAGAGAAACTCCAAAACGATTTTCCACAACACAAGATCAACGAACACAACCTCATGCTTGCGGCGACCCACACCCACTCCGGTCCGGCGGGGTATTCGCATTTCCTCCTCTATAATATGACGGCACCCGGCTTCGTCACCAGCGTCTACGAGTTCATTGTGGAAGCCATTGTGGACTGCATTGTAGAAGCCTGCACCCACCAAGAACCTGGCGAGGTTTGCCTTGCTCAAGAAGAGATTCCAAACCATCAAAAAGTTGCCTTCAATCGCTCACTGAAAGCTTACAACCAAAACCCTGAGATCGATCCCGTTCCCAACGATGCACGCAATGAAGCGGTCGATCGCTCAATGACGGTCTTACGCTTTCAAGCAAAAGACGGCCGGGCGCTGGGGATGTTTTCCTTCTTTGCAGTCCACTGCACAAGCTACCATTCAGACAACGGACTCGTCGACTCCGATAACAAAGGTGTTGCCGCCCGTAAGTTTGAACGATTCGCCGCTCGAGAATTAGGACAAGAAAACTTTGTAGCTGGCTTTGCACAAACCACCGCAGGCGATGTTTCACCCAACTACGTTTGGGACCCCAAGCGCGGCATTATGGCTGGAGAGTTTGAAAGCGACGAAAACAGCGCCATTTACAATGGTGAAATTCAAAATGAGTTTGCAACCAAGCTTTTCAAGAAAGCTCACAACAAGCCGCTAGAGGTCAAACCACTTAGAAGCCGAATTCACTACGAAGACCACGGGCAAATCGACGTCAATCCCGAGTTTTGCGATGGCCGCCTTAACCAGCGAACCAGCCCAGGCGACATCGGTCTTTCGATGATTATGGGTACCGCAGAAGGCCGCGGCCCTCTTTACCACGCGCGGCCCGCGGTCGAAGCAATCAACCGGCTCACAGGTGTAAGCAAAAAGATTTTCAATCAAATACAGTCGCGGACCACCGGTGAAGTCGACAAAAATTACGAAGCGCGATTTACCTTTTTAGACCTCGCAAGAGGCTACGCCGGGCGATGCTTCTACCTCTTTAAGCAAGGCCGCCCCGTCCTGCCTGGATTTGTAGATCCTGGGGTAGCCCGTGTACGCCACCTTAATAAGAACGATGCTGTGGGAGACTCTCCCTGGACCCCGCAAGTTCTTCCCGTCCAATTGATGACACTGGGTGAACTCGCCCTGGTTGCAATACCCGGTGAGCCAACCACCATCGCCGGACGGCGCCTCACACAGAGTCTAAAACCTCAACTCGAAAAAATTGGCATCAAGCAAACCCTGATTGCCGGATTTGCCAACGCCTATGCAGGCTACGTGACCACTCACGAAGAGTATGCAATCCAGGCATACGAGGGCGGCAGTACGCATTTCGGAGCATGGACATTGGCCGGTTTCCAAACCCGGTACGATGCCTTGGTCCGGGAGCTATGCAAAGACGAATTAGGCCAACCTCTCGATACTGGGCTCTCTCCCTATGTGGCCAGCCAAGAGGAACTCTACTTTAGGCGTTACGAGCTCGCTTAGGCCCAAAACCCATTTTTGTGATACAAATGGCTTTCTGTGAAGAATTATGTGCTTTTTTGTATCACAAAATGCATTTATCGTGTTACAAGACTCCTTGTGTGATACAAAAGGAGTGAATATGCAGGCCCAAACAAGTGCCCTCGTCCCTAAAGCGCGTAGTCCTTGGTGGTTACGGTTTGCCAGTCAAATCGCCAAACAGGCGCTCTGGTTGGGGCGGCAATCACGTGAAGTCGTCGAGAAATTGCATCCTGATCTTCGCGAACAACTTAAAGAATTACCTGTTCTAGCGGTCACTCAGCTCGCTCCCCGGGCAACGCCTGAACTGCAATTGCCCCTCCAAACAAAACGGGTCACTGTCTTTGTTCATGGTTACGGTGGCAGCCGCGGCAACTTTATACCCATGCAAAGCTATTTCCGTCTTCGTGGACAAGCACCAAGCATCAGCGTGGGATTCAGCGACACCTCCTCCATTGAATGCATGGCCGATGAACTTAAAAGCACGTTACGCAGCCTCATCATTCGTAACCAGCTTCCTCCAAAAAGTATCGATATCGTTGCGCACAGTCTGGGAGGAATTATTTCGAGGGTGACACTGCAAGATGAAGATCTACACCCCTTTGTGCGTACCTTGGTCACCTTAGCAACACCTCATGCCGGATCTGGTTTGGCTCGCTACTTAGACACTCCGACCTGCCGAGGGCTTCGTCCAGGTTCTGAGCTTCTACAAACTTTAGAACTTCAAAATGGATGGGGTCAGAACGAGACACCACGACTTGTCGCATTTTGGACACCGAAAGATTGCATCCTGATTCCCGCAGAAAGCGCAAAGCTCGAAGGCGCTGAAAATATCTGCAGCCCTGATTGTACCCACGTGAGTTTTTTGATCAGACCTTCGGCGTGGGACACGATTATAAAAGTACTGGAAAACTCTGATGACTAAATTTGTCCATCATGGTGCCTTGGGCGGTTCCAATGATGGCACCAGTTTCAAATCGAGATTGATTAAGTCGTTTCCTTGAACCTGAACATGACGCTTTGCCGCCTCAAAGGCAGGGTGCTCTACAACCAGTTCGTGCATACCCTCTTTAAAATTGGCCGAATAAGGCGTAATTCCCCGAAACTCACCATCAACGATAACTTCGGCCCCGGTGGGCGAGCTGGTTATGATCAAACTTCCTTGAGTAACCTTCGACTCATCAACCCCCAGCCACCAGCTCATGCCAATCATCGCCACAGAAAAAATTCCCGCGAGAGCAATGAGCCAACCATCCGACATCTTATTGCGTCGACTCGCCAAGGCAGATCGCTTGGCTGTGATCATCGGCCTGGTTTGCATCCGCTGAGTTTCTAATCGATTTCTATCCCGCTGCTCCAGTGCCATGCGGTCACCGAGTTCAATGGCTTTGGCCATCACGTTAGACAACTGCGCATACTCCGCCCCAAAAAGATGTTGCATCCAGGCTGAACGGTTTTGTGTCGATTCGTCCTCTTCGAGCGTTTCACATACCAAACGCAGTGCGTTCGCCATCTCCTGCGCAGTTTCATAGCGGTCTTCAGGTCTTCGAGCTAAAGCCTTGAGAACCACAGCCTCAAGGTCCGGATGCACCGACGGCATCACCACGGTTGGGGGAAGGACCTCTGCATAACGTATCCGTTCCAAAATGGAAAAATCACTGTTGCCAGAAAAGAGACGCCGCCCCGTCAGCAATTCAAAGAGAACAACTCCTGTGGAGAAAACATCGGAGGCGGCACCCACCGTTTCACCCAAAACCTGCTCAGGCGACATGTATGCATATTTGCCCTTGAGGACACCAACCTGAGTTTGACTCACATGGCTTGTGGCTTTGGCGATCCCAAAATCAATCAAACGAACCTTGCCGTCATAGCCCAGTAAAATATTTTGGGGGCTCACATCTCGGTGAACGATACGAATCGGCTGTCCCATAGGATCTTGAGCAGTGTGGGCATAATGAAGGCCTTCACATACATCCGCAATAATGGTTGCCGCAGCTCTCTGAGAAACCAATCCACCATGAACTTTCAGGCGGTCTAGCACTGAGCGTAGGTCTTGGCCCGGAACAAACTCCATAACAATGAAGTGGTAACCACGCACCCGGCCGAACTCATAGGTTCTCGTTATATTTGGATGTTTGAGCGTAACACTCAGCTTCGCTTCGTCCATAAACATGGGCACAAGCTCTTCAAGGTTACTGATATCGGAGCGTAGGAGCTTCACGGCAACCATGCGGCCACGGCCATCGCCGCCGGGTACAAGCCCCAAAAAGACGTCTGCCATGCCACCGCGATTGATGCGTTCGAGTAGTTTATAACGACCTAATTCACGCATACTAAGTTTAGAACTCCACGATTCTCAATTGACAGCCGGCTTCGACCGTTTCAGAATTCTTGTAGGTATACAAGACCTGGGGGGACACATGTCTGAGTCAGCACGATTTGCCGGTCCAGTAGACGATGTCATGCATGACGTTTACGTTTGCTACAACGGACTCGAAGCACGCCGTATCACGGGAATCCTAGAACAAGAAGGTGTTGAGTCACTGATTCGCGATCGAAGCGTCAGTGATTTTCCTACGCCGAATAACTTGGAAAGCCGGCAAATCATTGCCGCCTATCCGGGCCAGGAAGATGCCGCGAGAAATATCATCCTACAAGCCATCAAGGATGAAGTGATTAGCAAAGATGGACACCTGATTTAGTAAACTATCGGGTTGTGCAATCAACATCTTGGCTTGGCGCCAATACAGATTCAACGCGCCAACCACTTGCTAAGGCCGAGATCCGCAAAGCACCGCGGTCTCGGTTCTGAAAGAGCTGCGTATTGGATGCTTTGTATCGCGCTACAACTTCGGGGTGCGGAAAATGCCCTCTTCCTCTGTGACTTGAAGATACAGCCGCTAGGCAAGGCTGGACCACATCTAAAAAGCGCTCACCTGAACTGGTATCACTCCCATGATGGGCGACCTTGAGAAACTCAGTCTGCTTTAGCTTCGAGAGTAAAAGTGTTTCCACATCAACATTCACATCCCCGGTGAAGAGCATCGACCGGCCTTCATGCTCAATTCTAAAAACCAAAGAGCGCTCGTTGGTAGAACCGTATTTCAAGTGCTCATCGAGGCGGCGCGGGTAAATAGGTTCAAGCACGGCTGAACCGACCTTCAACATCGCCGGAAGATCTTGGAAGACTCGCACTTCACCCTCAAGCTGCTCCACCTTAGCGATCAAAGGCAGCACCCGCTCATGCCCCAGGAATTGTTCATCCAGCCACAATTCACCAACGCTGAAGCGAGATAGAATATAATCCAAACCTCCAATATGGTCGTGGTCGGGATGGGTCATCACCACATAATCAATGTGGGTATGCCCCCGTTTTCGCAGCAAGGGAGCAACTGCTCTCTCTCCCGGATCGTAGTTACTTTGATACCCTGTACCGCCAGCATCAATCAGCATCACCTCACCGCCAGGAAATTCCACCAGGGTGGCATCACCGTGACCCACATAAGGCATATAAACTTGCAGCGTTCGCTCTAAGGGCAATGTGCTCCACAAGGTAGCCAAAAAGGCTAAGAGCAGCCCCGGGGCCGCAGCCTTGATGCCCGCCACAGGTTGACCTCGCAGCCAAGCCACGAGCCATGGCCATACCGTCACACTCAGCAGACATGCATCGGTCATGGAAATTTGAACGCGCGTCCACCCGGTTTTCATCAAAAATCCCAAGAGTGTTTGAATGCTGTCGAACCCAATAACCAACACCCACTCCAAAATTTCAGGAACGCCAAAGCCACAGAAACAAAAAGACGCTCCCAATAAAGCCGCTGGCGTCACTAGCCAAGACGCTAGAGCTATTGCGAATAAATTAGCAGGCACTCCCCAAATATAGAGTTCTCCAAAGCAGAAAGCGCACAGAGGAAGCGTTGCAAGCCAAGGCACGGCGGTCATCGTGAGCCAAGATGTCGTCCAGCTCGTTTCAAAGGCTCGGGGACGGTTGGCGGCCAGCAATAAAAACCAAGTGCACCCAAATGAAAGCCAAGCTCCGATACTCAATAAACATTGTGGATCACACAAAACCATCACCAAACCGGCCAGTCCCAAAGCATTGAAGCCATTGTGGGAAACTCTAAAAACCAAGCCACCAAATAAAACGCTCCCCATCAAACATGCTCTGACGGCAGAAACGGGTTCCCCGACCCAAAAACAAAACATCCACATACCGGTGAGTGCGATACCTGCAGCCCAACGGCGAAGCATGCTCACCCCCCGGCCAAAGAGTAACAAGCCACCCACCACCCGAAGTGCATAAAAAATAAAGAGACCGACTAGGCCCAGATGCAAACCGCTGATTGCCAGTAAATGACTAATGCCCATGTCGTTCCATTGCCTTTTTAGGGGCTCGGGCAACGCCGCCCGTGTGCCTAAAGCGAGGGCCAAGGCTACGCCCAAGTAATTGCCCTGCCAAGATTGCGCCAACGTTTGAGCAACGCCAACGCGCCTATCGTCTATTGCCGAGCGCAGTCCTGACGCATGCTCTACCAAGACCGCGGGCCCCTCGCTTATCGCCACCCAAGTGGCTGGCCGTAGCCTTGCACGAAGAATATTTAGCAGCTCACCGTTGAGGCCGGGCTGCATGGGTTCAAGATGAAGCTTCGAGCGATAGCGGTTGCCAATGCGAGCTCTCACATTTTTCGGAACGCGCCATAAAAAAACCTGACCGCCTATGTCGATGAGCGTCCACCTGGTTTGTTCCTCTGAAATAAAACGTGCAGCTTCGCTCTTCTTGAGAACCTTGAAAGTATGAACACCAGAAAGCGGATTATTGGGAGACTCCGAGCGCAAGAAGGCCACGCGGGACAACCCGCAGTTTAACAAAACAACCCAGGCACATAGAAAGACCATCCGCCGGCGGCGTAAAGCGAACCAAAGAACCCCCAAACTTCCCATGAGGGCTAGGAGGCAACCTTGAACCGAGATTTCCAGCCCAAGGGCCAGCACAACCCCCACCGCCGGAGCAAATGCCAACCAAAGCAATGGATAATGCATATTCTTCGATCTCCAACGTCTAAAATCTGAATATTTTCCTTAACCGCAGAGCATCTGGCTGGGCCATCAAAAGAAGCCCAAAAGAAAGAAATTAAAGAATTGAAAAAACGTGCGGTCCAAACTTTGCTTAGCCCCCCTTCACTGGGTACGCTGGGGATTATGGCGTTAAGAATAAGTTTTGTTGTCGTTGCACTGATCAGCTCACAAATGTTTGCGGGAAATACTTTTGCGCAAAAAGCTCAAAACACGGGCTCTTCAGATGATTATCAGTCGCAGCTCACATCCTATGACAGCTTCATTGAGCGTCACCGGGATACGCCCCTGGCTTTCGAAGCCCAATTTTTAGCAGCCCGAACCTCACTGGAAGCAGGGCGCTTTGAACGGGCCGTTCGCTACCTCAAAGATCTTGAAAAAGGGCTGGCGGATATTGGGGATTTCATTTTGTCGATGCGTGCAAAAGCTCAACGCTCCCTCAGGCAATGGGACGGCGCACGCAGCAGCTGGGAATCTCTCTTACGCAATTATCCATCCTCGCCTCTGCGAGACGAGGCAAGCTTTGGAATCGCTGACTCTTATTATGCGGAAGGCGAACTGACTAAAGCCTACAAGCGCTACAGCAGCGCGATGAAAAAGTACCCAAAGTCTGATCGCGTAGACAACGGCCAGATCAATCAAGCCATGATTGCGGAAAAACAAAAACGCTGGAGCGACGCAGAATTCATCTACGAAAAGTTCTATTACGAAAAGCCCTCTCATCCCCTAACGGTTCTTGCAAAAGAGCGACTCGATAATCTCTTGAAAATGGGCTTTGCCAACAAACCTTCAATTTCAGTAAGGCTTGCCCGGGTTGATAAACTTCTTAGCCGGCGCTCTCTTCAAAAAGCCCAGGTAGATCTCGATGGGTTGGAGAACGAGAAACTCTCAAGTTCACAAAGACTCGGCTACACATCACGCCGGGCGATTCTTGCCTACCGACAAGAAAACTTCTCCGAAGCCATTGCCATGTTTAAAGTGCTCTCAAGTAAACAAGGCCGGGGCTATTACTATCAAAATCAAACATGGCTCGCTCGCTGTTACTCCACCCAAGGCAATGTGAAAGAGGCTGTAGAAGTTTACAATCGATTGGCAGCCAAGTACCGAGGCAGTGGTCAGGGGCGTAAATCCCAGTTTATGGGAGCGTGGCTCGCTTACAATGGCGGTGAACATCAGCTTGCCGTCAAGCTCTTTGCTGATTTCATCAAGCGCTACTCAAGCTCATCAAATACCTCGGATGCCTATTGGTACCTCGCATGGAACGCATACAGATTAGGCGACCTGCCAGCAGCGCTTAGGCTCTTTGTCAAATTGAGAAAGAAGTACCCCACCAGCTCGCTTGTTCAGCGGGCCCATTACTGGGAAGGCCGTATTGCGGCACAAATGGGTGACGCAAAAATGGCCATGCAGTCTTTCAAGGACGCGACCGCCAAAAAGCCACTCAATTACTACGGGCTCCTCGCGCGGCAACGGATTCGGGAACTGAAAAAAGACCCACTGGCGATGAAAAACGGCGAGCCTATTCGCCTGGCATCAGCCGACGGAAAGATCCCAGCCGAGATTTTGGAATCACTGGAGCCAGAGCAAGAAGAGTTACCCCAATTCGGCGGTATGCAGCCGATGACGACAATTTCTTTGCCATGGGGGGGCAGCGTTTTTGATTGGCAGAGCAAGGCAGGTAAGCGGGCGCTGATGCTTATTAAGTTTGGCTATGCGGAATATGCAGCTGAACTCGTGGATAAACTCGAGCCGGTCGCAGGCTTTACGGAAACCGATATTCTCCTGGCTCGCGGAACATTGCTTCAGTCACTCGGCGATTTCTCCAAGGCGTACCGAATGGCTGCTCGGGTTTTTAAGTCCAAGCTCAAGCAAGATCTGGACAGTGATACCGAGCCCTATTTCAGAATGTCTTATCCGATGGCTTTTCGAAAAGCGCTGCTTCGCGTTAGCAACGAGTACCAGGTTCCCCCCATGCTGGTCCTGGGCGTCATTCGCCAAGAGAGTGCGTTTATGACCAAGGCGCGGTCCTGGGCAAGTGCACAGGGGCTCATGCAAATTATTCCGACAACGGGCTCAAAAATAGCCGACGCCATGGAAATGGAAGACTACAACTACGGGATTTTACGAGTACCTGAAGTAAATATCCGATTTGGAGCTTGGTATCTCAGAGAGCTGCTTCGCAAATTTCACGGGCACCCTATCCTAGCTGTTGCGAGCTACAATGCCGGACCCCAGGCTGTTTCACGCTGGGTTAAATTACGTGCTGGCGTAGCAACCGATGAATTCGTTGAAGAGATCCCTTACCGAGAAACCCGGCACTACGTGAAAAAGGTGTTGAGTAATTTCGCTATCTACACTGAGATTTATGAGCGTAAATCCTTAACGGTACCCACCAAAATCCCAGACAATTACCTAGACAATATCAACTTCTAAGTATCGCCAAACCACACTAGTAATCCCGACCATAATTATCGGTACTTTCGGGATGGCGCAGACCATCGAGAATCAACGATGTAATGCGAAGCGGTAACTGAAACGGGTCACCCACATTCTCGCCCTCTAACACAGCGGATAAAAGTCGTTCTCCAGCTCCCACAACCGCCAAGGCGCTAATCTCTGCCTGAAACGGGCGCAACAAATTATTGTCATGCGCCTTACGCGTCATCTCGATGGCTTTGGTTGTAATCAGCTCGGACAATTCACAAATCGGCGCCCGAGCACCGTTTTTGGCGCCTCGTGACTCTTGAAGATAAAGTTTTAAAATCAAAGCATGACTGCCCACGAGAGCTGCAAGCTGGCGACCCAACTCCTCGTACGCTTTAACCATGGTCTTTCGGTCTTGAGAAACTTCAATTGCTTCAACGGCCCGAGTTAGGTCTATGTCTACTTTTTCGGTGACCGGTTCTAAGATTCCCCGAACCAGATCTTCTTTATCTCTAAAGTAGCGGTAAAAATTGCCTTTGGCTGTTCCTGCAGCTTTCGTAATTTCATCGATGGTCGTCGCACCCAAGCCCTGCTCTAAAAACAACACCAGCGCCGCTTGTTGGATGAGTCGAATCCGCTCTTTACGATTCTGATCTCGCTTACCACCTGGCTGACCCGGTCGTTCCGAAGGCAACGAAACACCACCGTTTAGTATTTCTTGAGATTTAGCCTTTGGCATCGCGCTGACCCTAGAATCTGGCTGACCTTTTGGTCATGGTTCAAAAATGTCGTTTGTGGCCATAACAGGTGATTCAGGCACCGCCAACATTCAGAGTGGGTCGAATTAGAAATAATGACCAACAACTTAAGGCTATTTGGAAGAAGGTCACTGAGCTTTATGCAGGCCGAGCTCCTCCAATTTGGTCTTTAGCTTTTCTTGCGTCACTGGTTTGACCATATATCCCTCACACTGCTCTTTAAAAGCCCGAACAACGTTCTTGGCATCGCCGAGGGCTGTCGTCATGAGAACACGGGCACCAGAAAGACCACCGATGTCGAGCTTGCTCTCGTACTCCCGCAGCCGAATAAGTACATCGTGGCCATTCATATCCGGCATCATAATGTCTAAACAAACGAGGTCGTACGGCTCCCCATCTTGGTACGCCTTAGCAAAAGCTTGAAGCGCGTCCTTTCCGTGTCCCACAGAATCACAATGACCAAATTCAGATAAATATTCCTGCATGACCAACCGGCTGGTTGTGTCATCCTCAACGACCAAGCTCTTCACGAGCTCCTCCTTGGTTAGGAGTGATTGATGGTACGAATTCCCTACATTTTCCATTCTAGAGTACTTCGTGTGACAGGTCCATTTCAGGCCCAAACAACAATATGTAGCAAATTTGCGCCGAGGCCCCTGCCGCCGGTATAGTGTAGGCCATCTGTAAAATCAGACTCTCTAAACGAGGTAGTTATGCGACCCCTAAAAACCGTTATTTCAATTGTACTTGCACTCTTCATTTGCCTACCTGCGTCCGCGTTTGCGGCCGACAGTAAATTGGTAGTGATTCCAATGAATGAGGCTGGTAGTGCGCGGATGACCAAGGCACTTCTCAAGCACGTCATTACACCACTGGGTGCGAAGCAATCTCTCGTCCCATACGGTCAGTACCGACGCAGCGCCAAAAAGGCGAAAGTGAAGCTAACCAAATTAGCGGAAAAAAGCGCGGTGGAGAAGGTCGCCAAGTCCATGGGCATCACCCATTTGGTTACCGTCCACGTTAAGGCAGATACAGTTCAAGCGAAGTTGATTGATGCTGGGACACTTAAAGCAACGCAATCATGGGACATTCCAGGACAACTCGCGGCAAAAACCGGGCAAGCTCTTGTGACTAAAATCGGTGAGGGCCTGAAACCAGCACCGGCACCTGTGGTAGCGGCGGCGACAGCAGCACCGGCAGCGG
>JABJBS010000103.1 GCA_018668695.1 Deltaproteobacteria bacterium | reverse complement strand
TCGCTCCAGCTCTTCTCGGGCTTATTGGCTTGCTGAAGTGTGCCTATGTAATTGTCATGCTCCAAACCAAATTGCATCGGATGGCTTTTATGAATCAGGGCTAGCCCGCGACCGAATACTTGATGAAAGTCGGGTGAAGGCGCCTCGGAAGGAAGCCATTCAAGAATTAGAAAAGCCGGCTGGTCCTCGGAACTCTGACCGAGAACCTCTGGAACCTCTAAAACCTTCGGCTTACGGAGCCATTGTAGGCCTTGGGCCTCGGTCTTGAAAAAATCACTCGGAGCAGACGGGTTCGTTTTGATAAAAACGGTTCTTCCATCGGAAAGCTCGGCTTTAAAGGCCTGATTGATATCACCGCCAGTCACACTGCAAAGGCTCTCAAAGCTAGCTTCAAGATGATTCTCAATGGTGAGCCGTGTTTGCGTGTGCATTAGGTTAAGCCATGCTCGCTTCGGATATGCGTCAATAAGCCTCGGCAAGCCGTTTCGCATAAGTCGTAAACCGTTTCGAATCCATTTGGCCCACCATAGTAAGGATCTGGGACATCGAGAGTACCAGGGTTAGCTGGGTCGTACTCGCGAAGCATTGAAAGATTCTTTGGAGCGACCGAACCGGGGGCGATGGCAGCAAGGTTTGATAAGTTCGATGCATCCATGGCAATCACATAGTCAAACTTTGAAAAGTCGGCTTCTTTAAATTGTCGGGAACGACTTGGCAGTTGGACTCCGCGGTTGTTCGCAGTGGCCTGACTTCTTGAGTCTGCTCCCTTGCCGGCATGCCAAGATTCGGTACCCGCGCTGTCGATAGAGATAGAGTCAGCGAGTCCTTCGTTGCGGACGAGTTCAAGCATGATTCCCTCGGCGGTAGGGGACCGGCAAATATTGCCCAAACAGACAAAGCACACATGAATCATGTCGTTTCCTTTCAGAGTGTCTAAGATCCGACACTTGTTTTGCCGCAATACGAGATCTTGTCAACAAGCCGTCATTATATCCCGGAATCAATGTCAGTATTTTTATGATCCCATCTTGAGAACGCTGAAATCATGAATGATATTAGATGCTTGTGCCGGGCGGTGGTGTTTTTCGTAAAAGTGGCACGGACCCTGCATTGTCTTAGGTAGACTACAAAACTCGGTGGAGAGTAACATGGGGAGTGTCAAATCTTTTGAATACTATGCAGACGAGGGAATGTTGGGTTCTCTCGACGAAGAGATGGTATTCGAAGCTGATAATGTGAGTGAGGATGTGGATTTGCTTTTGCTGGATTGGGATTACGATTCGGCTCAACAAATATTGGGCGAGGTATCAGCAGCGATCATGGATCGGGCCTACCAGGCCAGCCAGGCCACGGTGACCAGGTTGAGCCCGGCAGCTCTCCAATTTTTATACTAACCACTGTGTGCAACTTTTAAAATTTGCACGTGCGTAGTTCGCGGGGTCACTGGGTGCCATAGCTCAGTGACCCCGGACTTACCGACACGATTGATGTCCACCCTGAAAGCTAGATTTATGGTCTAGCTCGAGACATTAATCACCGTTGGTCTTTTCCCTGATCTGACGTGAGGGCTTGGCTATCCGACTCCTGGCTAGTTCGGCCCCGCGTCACAGATCGCAATTTAAGACAATCAGTCCGTTTTATGTTGGGAGAGTGCTTTCGCAAGAATCGGAAGCACGTCACCCGCACTTCCTTGTAAACTTAGTCCGTGTGGAAGCCTTTGCGCTCTTTGCCCAAAGACGTTTTCAGCAGGATTGATATCGATAAATGGGATACCCGCTCGTGCGGCCATGGTCACCATTTGGTTGGGTAGGTTGGTGGCTCCAGATGTGCCCACGATGACCAATAAATCAGCCGAAGAAGTGACCTCAAGAGAGCTCTGGAAGCGATAAAGGTCTTCGTCGTAGCATTCGTCGAACCAGAGAACATGGGGGCGTTGCGGTTGCTCATCAAACTGCAGTTGCTCAGCGAGAGCATCGTCACTGAGCTGCTGGACAGCTTCTTCCGAGGTGGTGACAGGAACCAAAACAAGTGAGCTTGAATCGCCTTGGTACGGACGCATGTAATCGATATTTCCGTGGATCTGATAGGTTCGGGCGAAGGTATTACCAGCTCTCAAATGGAGTCCATCCACGTTTTGAGTGACCAATGTGAACCCGTCACCAAAGCATTGCTCAAGGTCGGCCAGCGCATGATGAGCGGGGTTGGGCTCGGCTTTATGGCAGATTGCGCGGCGGTGAAGGTACCAGCGCCAAACTTCGAGCGGCATTCGGCTGAAGTTATTCCATGTTGCCATTTCTTGAGGCTGATACACCTTGGAACCAATGGTCCAATAGCCTTCTTCACCTCGAAAGGTTGGGATGCCACTTTCGGCCGAAATACCAGCTCCGGTTAGGAAGACCAAGCGCTCAAGCTGCGGACAAAATTCATTCAAAAAGTTGTCAATTTGAGAAGAATGCTCATGCATGCTGAGAGTCTCCCGATTGCTTGGATGTAGATTTGACCTGGCCGGCAACAGCTACGGCGTAGATGGCAACGAGAGTCAGCGCAGAACCCACTGCATCGAATACTCCAAATCGCTCTCCGAAAAATGCGACGCCCCATACGGTGGTTAAGACCGGTTGCAGCAATATGGTCATCGAGCTTATGCGGGCCGGTAACTGAGGCATCCCTTTGCTAATCAACGCCCACCCGCCCACGTGGACAGCCAGCCCTAATACAAGCAACCACATGAGATTACGGAAATCGGGGAACGCCGTGCTCTCATTCGTAAAGAGAGTCACGCTAAACAAAGTAATGGCACCGAAGAGACACGAGATAACTAAATTAACGGAGATGGGCCAAGCACCCTCAACACTTTGACTTTGTCGCAGCGAGAGTATGTAGCTTGCGTAAAAGAAGGCGGTTCCAACCCCCATAAGAATACCGGTGGGGTCGAGAGTTTGATTGAGGAGACCGGGCACAGTGAGTAAGGCTACACCTGCAATCGCAACCAGAGACCACATTAAAAAGTTTTTGG
>JABJBS010000102.1 GCA_018668695.1 Deltaproteobacteria bacterium | reverse complement strand
CAATTCCTCCCACCACAAGGTTATTGGGCAACGCATAGTAGCGAATATCGTCATTGAGTTCCCAGAGTGCATTGGATTATTCTTGGCTGGATTCAAGGCTTGATAAGTTGCTCGGGGCCAATCGCATTAAGAGGTTCATTCTTCTCAACCTCAAATTCAAACGTGTGAACCAGACCATTTTTTGTGTTCAGGAATCCGCATCCCAAAACCCAAACCTGCCCGCAGCGGCCCTCATACATCACTTCGCCATTTTTGGTGACTTCGTATCCATAGGTCCAAAACATAACGTGGTTGATATAATCTATTCGAACCTTGTTTCGGCCTACTTTAAAATGTGAGCTCAACTTGATTTCACACGTACGTGAAAAATCACATTGATTGATTTTCTTCCCGTTTACGTAAACATCAGCCGTGTCATCAATATTGAAAACCGTAGCAACCCATTCGTCTGGTGGTTTCGGCGCCAACGCCAATTGCCTCGCCTCTTGCGCGATGGCTTCTTGATGTTTACGGACATCTGCTTTTGATATTTTCAGCAAGACATAAACCGACCACAATGGCTCACCTTCAGAAGTTTGCTCATGAGAGACAAAATAATCATCGGCCTTAATAAGTGCGCTCACCGTATGGCTTACGCTTTCTTTAATCGTCTCCTCAAATTGCATTCGGTATTGCTCATCCTTGAAAATGCTCTGCAGATAACTGGATGTTTCAATATCCACACCTAGAAAGCGCCCATACTCTTGCTCGGCATCTCTTTGGGCCGAATGGAAAGATTCGCGTAATGGCCGGCCCCAACTCGGCTTAGGTTCCTTACTCTGCCCTACAAAATAAAGTGTTGTGCTTGCTGCATCGGCCTTACAGTTCGGCGATTTAACCCAGCATGGTTCATCAGCAACCTTCACGTTCCCGGTGCTCACAGGTGTCTTCTGAATGGTTGAAGCAGAGCAGCCTATGACGCTGCAGAAAAACGCGATTAAAGAGACTGTGTGAAAGAACTGCCGCGACATAGAGGCCCTCTTTGGTTGGTAAGCCTAAAGAGCTTAAGGGATATGACGAACCACCTCCAGGTTTATTCAATTTGAATAAAAAAACGTGAGTTCCTGCTTAATCCCTTTATCTAATCCCCTTATACCTCTACAACTGGCAACTTGTATTGGCCCTACAACTACGAACAATAGAGTTTAGCACTTGCAAGGAAGACAAAATGCAAAAGAACACGGTTTTAATAATGAGCATCCTTTTACTCTCCAGTGGTTGCGGGGAGAATGATTCAGAATCACCAGAGGGCAATACCTCAACCATGGTGAATCAACTTGCTCTAGAAGATTGTTCTGAGTTTGGCTGTCCTAATGGCTGTGTGCAAATTGATTATGGCATGGATGAAAATGCGAACGGTGCACTGGATGCAAGTGAGATTGATGGCACTGAATATATTTGTCATGGCTCTAATGGCGAAACTGGCGAAACTGGCGAAACTGGCGAACAAGGCGAAACTGGCATCGATGGTGCGGACGCATATCAGGTTCTCATTGACTCGGAAAAATATTTTGTAGCAATGTACGGTTGTGTTCAAGGTTATCAAGAGACCAATATAGGCCTCGATGACGGTTTTGGTGGTGGAGTAGCAGATGATGGTATTTTGCAAGAGACCGAAATACTAACAAGTATGATTTCTTGTCTCGCCCCAGATCTTGACGATGATTCACTTTTAAATATGGACGATGATTGTCCTCAGATTTATAATATAACCGATGCTTGTGCACCAAGTTATACTCAAGATGGCTCAGAATGTCTTCCTGATTATGCGCAAAGTGGCACCGCGTGTAACGACGGCAACAACGACACAAGCAATGATGTATGTAATGGCGGCGGTTCGTGTTCAGGTACAGTTTATTCTTGCCCTGACCCTACAGTTTGCACACTAAGCTATACTCAAAATGGCTCAGGGTGTGTTCCTGATTACGCGCAAAATGACACCGCTTGTAACGACGGCAATAACGGCACAAAAAATGATGCATGCAATGGCGCCGGCTCATGTTCCGGCACAGTTTATTCTTGCCCTGGCGCTACAGCTTGTACAGCAAGCTACACTCAAGATGGCTCAGGATGTCTTCCTAATCACGCACAAGGTGGCACTGCCTGTAACGACGGCAATGACGGTACAAAAAATGATGTATGTAATGGCGGAGGCTTGTGTTCAGGTACAGCTTATTCTTGCCCTGGTACTACATCTTGCACACCAAACTACACCCAAAATGGTTCAACGTGTTTTCCTTACTACGCATCAAACGGCACCGCGTGTAATGATGGCAATAACCTCACATTTAATGACGTATGTAATGGCAGCGGATCCTGTTCAGGCACACCCTTTTAGAAAATAGATTAAAAATAGATTAAGCAGGAACTTGTGGATGTTGGGGTACTAAATACTCCCCCTCCCTCTTTAAGGTGCCACTTTAAGGTGCCACCTGTATTAATATGACACACGTCACACCCAGCTGCGACACCATCTCTTCAGTCCAATTTCATAACTCTTTGTTTTCTCTGGGGTGCGGCAGATATAACCTAATGGCACGCTATCTGTATATCTAAAAAGCATGCGCCCTATCCGCATTTTCGAACAAGACAAACTCTATTTCATTACCATCAGAACCATCCAAGGCCGCCTCTTGCTTCGCCCCTCCCCGCTTATCAACAAAACCATTGGTGCTATCTTGGCCAAAGGACTCAACCTCTACTCAGTGAGCTTATATGCCTTTGTGTTCACTTCTAACTACTTCCACATCATCCTGTCTGGACACAAATCCCTAAATCACACAGATAAAGCTGTGAAGATTATTGAGGTAGGTGGCACCTTTTAAGGGTCTTAAGGGTCCGACACTACAACCGGCCAAAAAAGCCGAGATGTGAGCCAGATCACACTGTCCAACTCTTGATGAAAAGAAAAAGTACATCCGAGCTTCTTTATTTTTCAATTTAGATTTCGAATCCGTGATCCAGGTCACATCAAAACCCATAAAGCACTGAAACATATAAAAAAAAGCTTAACGCAAGCCGTTCAACAAAATTAACCAGATTCCATGCTCTTCTCGTAGGGTTGATCAAGAGCGGGAACCTCGATTCCCAATCTGCATCACCGTTTTGAAATTTTGTATCAAACGGAAATGGAAATACTGAGAGCCAAAATATCCAAGGTGACGGCAATCAAAACAAGAAAGCTTAAACTTAGTTTTCAATAAAAAAGGTCTTGAACATGGTACGCCCTGCTGAAACATCACAGTCTACAATGATCCCGCTAAATGGAACCGCTGCACCCCGTGCTGCTAGAACCTCTTCAACAATGAAACCGACTTCAAAACCAACCGGGATGCAACCGGCCCGAGACCAATTCGGCAGTGGCACCAGACCAGTCGCTTCGACCCTTAACGCAGGATTAGGGCGCGGGCTAACAACACCGTCTGGTGCTAGCCCAAGTCGCATGGCACCACCTCAAGTTAATCTCCGTCATCCAAGCTTCGAGCAAATCGTATCTACCCTTGGAAACAACCCAATCGATGAAGGCATCATTTGGGATGGCATTGAAGCCGTGGAATATCAGATTGAACACACCTCAACTTACCAACGAGCATTTAGCGACGACTTCCGAAGAAACTTAGGCCAAATGTCGCAATCTCAAGTAGAGAGAGCGGTCTCCAGGGCCATCGACGGGCGTTATCCAGACATGTCCACTCAGCATCACGAGATGTTAAGAGATCATGTCGTTGCTAGCATGAAAGACAGCGTCATGTATGGCGCAGCATGGGACATGCGTGATCAAGCTATCGGTATGCTCACGACCGCGGAGGGTCAATTGCGCGAGGTATCCCAGAACCCCGATCGGCTTGAACTGCTGGGAAGAGTCATACACCGCCTGCAAGGTGGCACTCCGGCGGACCAGCAAGCAGCCTCGCAGATGCTCGATGGGCTAGGGCTAGAGTCATCCGATCTACGAAACACTTCAGCCATGTCTCACGCAATTGAAGAACGGGCTAACGAAATACATTCACAAAAACGTCAGCTGGTAAATCTCGCTCCTCAAAATCTCTTATCGACTATTTCCCAAATGCCTGGTGCAGCAGATGCTCTGCGACGACAGTATGCACCGAGAGCCAATAGCTTTCTAGCAGAAGGTATAAACGAGGCCATTAGTCAGGGAGCATCCGCGAATTCAAGAACCGCTTGGGCACGGTCAGGCGCGGCCATCGTAGCAGGAGTTGGAATCGGTATCCTTACTGCCGGTGCTGGAGCAACCGCGACCATAGGTTTTTTCGCTGGTGCTGGTACCAGCGCTGTGATGGGACTGCCCGGCTTGGCTGATACGGTTACTGCGGTTGAACGAGCCCAAGCATACGAATCTGCGGGCATCGTTGATGACCAAGGAAGCGAAAATGCAGTGCGGAACCGTAATGTCGCCGCCGGGGTTTATGTTGCAGGGATCGTGATTCCGAATGGGGTTGCATCTGCATTTTCCAATACGGCTCGCAGCGTCGGCAGCGGTACCGCTTTGTCGTTGGTTGCCGAAGTGGTCGGCAACAGCACCGATCTAAGCCACGAAGGACTTTCAGACTTAAGAGAGCAACTAAACACCATGTCTGAATCTGCCAGAATTGCCTATAGCACCGCTTTTGATGATGCCTTCGACCAAGCAGGTATTCCAGCAGGACCCCGACCTGCCCTGCTGGCCGCACTTCTCCTGCAAGATGGAACGAATATTTTGACCCAAGGCCCAAGGGCAGCGCAACAAACCTTAAATAGATTCTTGACCGAATAGAAATACCCTCTCTTTAAGGTGCCATCGGTATAAATCGGAGTGCCAAGACCGCTGTTTCACGCAACAAAATGTCCAAACTTGCGATACTAGAGTTAGACAACGGTAAATAATGAGGTTTTTGTGTCTAAAGAACTGAAAATAGAGCGCCCACTTGGCTCCCATGAAGAGATGTATTGGCGCCTTGATGCAGGCCAGTCCTTAAACTTCACTGTTCGAGCCACGATTTCAGGGGGACTCACACCAGATCTTACCCGTGGCGCGCTCGATGCTCTCCAACAGCGCTATCCCAAGCTTCGAGTAAAAATTATTTCAAAACGCGGTAGACCTTTTTTCCGTCACACGGCAGTTCCAATTCCTCTTCGTGTGTTTCGTGGCGATGAAGCAAAAGCTCTTGCTTTAATGGAGGAAAATATAAACCAGCCCTATGATACCACTGCGGGTCCATTGATGCGTGTTAGCCAGGTTATCCACGGAGCCAACAAATCAAGCATTCTATTTTCGTTTCACCACTCAATCAGCGATGGGCGCTCCACACTTTTAATGTTTAAAGATTTTATTCTTTATGCGGAAAAATTGTTTCGAGGCGAAGTACTGGTTGTTGAATCTAGACCGATGGTGCCAGCATTCGAAGACCTCCTCCCAGCCGAAGTTAAAGGATGGAGAGGATTTATCTTATTGCTTCGGGCGATGGGCCGACTGGCACGTGGAGTATTGGCAACCGGTTTCCCCTTCCGTAGCTTACCCAAGACACGACGGTCTTCTTTGGGCGAACGTCAGGTTGTTGTTTTTGAGGAAACACTTGAACCTGATGTAACCGAGAACCTAATCAAGCTTGCTCGCCGGCATAACACCACACTTCATGGAGCCCTCCATGCGGCTTTTGTGCTCTCGGCTTGCCATGAAATTTCTGCCGAAAAATCCCTCAACCTATTCGCGGGAACCGTCACAGATATTCGCTCCACGCTTTCCGATGAAGCTGTGGGAGCAGCTGGTCTTTTCGCCACAGTTGCTGGCGGACCCATCCAGGCATCATCGAAAGACTCGCTTTGGCAATTGGCTCAAGAATTACGAACGCGGCTGCTAGCTGATGTAGAAAGTCAGATGAACCTCATTCTTACGCTTCTTCCTTATCGCGTCTCAAATTGGGTTATGCGTATGATTGGTCCTTGGGCGGCGAAGCCGTTTATGAACATACTTGATGCATCTCATCCACCCACCATTCCTCTTTCTAATTTAGGCGCCATTGAATATTCCGAATTCGGTGGTGTTTTTGATATTGAAAAGCTGTGTGTCGTATCAGCGCCATCCATTCTTGGGACTGTCTCCGGACATGCTGTCACCGTTAAAGGAAGGCTCAATTTATCGGTTGGGGGCTCGGCTCCCACGATTAACCCGGCAATGATTCAGCGCTATCTCAGTAGAGCGGTTCAAATGCTGGTTAGAGAAACCGAAGCCAGCATCGTTTAGGACTCAAAAAAGTTTTAGCACAGCATCCACACACAAGGCCCAAGCACTCAAAGCGTTCAAAAAGACCTTGGTGTCACACAACCTGCCCGCAGCTGCGCAAAGCTTT
>JABJBS010000101.1 GCA_018668695.1 Deltaproteobacteria bacterium | reverse complement strand
GTTGTGGTCCAGATTACCGGCGAGCACAAAAGTAACGAGGCAATAAACTGGCGTTACCATGACGATTGATAGAACGATTGCGCGGGGAAGGTTCTTACCAGGGTCTTTGACTTCGCCCGCAATGGCCGCAACTTTGGTGACGCCGGCATAAGAGACAAAGAGAAAAGAAATGGTTTCGATGAACCCCTTCGGGCCATGGCTAAAAAAAGCATCAACCTGCGAGGTTTGGATGCTTGGAATCGAGCCGACGATTAGCATTCCCAAGGCAGCGAGGCTTACGGCGAGAATATAAGACTGGGCCTGACTGACCTTCTTGACCCCTCCCAAGTTGAGCACCGTGATGAGAATAAGGCAGCCGATGGCGATGGGTTTGAGAGGGAGACCTCCGCCGAGAACTCGCAAGTAGGCACCAAAACCAAGCAGTGCAAAGGCGCTTTTTAGGAGGAGCGATGCCCAGAGCCCAAAACCCATAACGGTTCCGAGTAAGGGTCCAAACGCCTTGTTTACAAAGTTGTAGGTTCCGCCGGAGTGTGGCATCGCCGTGGAGAGCTCTGCTTTAGATAAAGATGGCGATATAATGCAGAAGGCGACCGCGAGATAAGCCAGCCATGCGGATGACCCTGTCTTACCAATCGCGATTCCCGGAAGAACAAAAATCCCGCCCAGTAGCGCGCTAAGACTGATAGTGACAACTGACCAAAGGCCAAGCCGGCGTTCCAGCGTCTTCAACGAAAAGCTCCCATGTAACAACTATTGCGTGCTCGTATCTCCGAGAAGAGACCGAACCATGAGCGATCTTGCCCCATTAAAAACCTTAGCAGAGTTTCAAAAGAGAATGCGAGACCGAGATGTCGATTGAGAGTAAACTTTGTGATCAAAACAAAGAAAGATGAAACAAAGTATCATTATATCAGTTGCTTACGGGTCCGCAGCTTTTACGCCATCGTACCTAAACTCGAGATTCGTAGGCATTATTCCCTTTTGAAGAACTTCTTAAATTCTAGCAACAATCTAGGTTAATCGGCGATAATTCAGACGTAAACGTGCTCCAGCTCATCGAAGGGCTGGCTGAAAAGGGACTCTTTTATGCCTGTATCGAACTCGCCGACCACTATCCGCCGCTCTTTGGATGCCCTTTTGGCAGATAAGCAAATGACATCAGAAGAAGCGACAACCTTGCTCAGTCAAATCCGTGAGGGTGGCGTTTCCAAGGCGGAAGTTAACGAAGTTGTTGAGGCTTTAAGTCAGGTTCTGGGTCAAACGGGTGATGGCTTGGATGTGTCCACGCCGGAACGCAAGGAAGTCATCAACCAGTTGATGGGCGCTTTGCAGTCTGAAGCGGGTGCAACGGCACTGGATGTACCAGCGGGCGAGACGGGTTTTGTAGAACGTCTTCAGGAGCGAGGAACTGAGCAACCGACAGCTGCTTCGACCAAATCATTCGGAGGCAAAGATGTGAGCCTAGGTGATGATGGTTCTTTAAGTGTAGATGGCCGCAGACCGGTGATGGATTTATCATCACCAGGCGACACGCTTCTTAGTGCGCTTTGGGCAATGAGTCGTCCAGGAGTTGTCCAGGATACAAATGAAGAATTGGCACCCGGGGCCAAAACGAAGTTAGCCGATACATTATTAACGCAGCTCGAGCAGGCGCTTGCCGTTTCCGATGAAGAGCCAGGTAAATTTCGGCGCCATCAAGCGATGGGCGCAGCATTAAGTGCTTTGGCTAATAGCAAAGAAAGCCTTTCGGCCGAGCAATCGGAAAAACTTGCGGAATTACTGCCGCAGTTTTCTACACCCCTTCAGAAAATGATGGTGAAGCGCACGCTGGGCGAGGGTGAAAAATTATCGGAAGAATCGAAATCGACTTTTAATGCGTTTGAATTTCCGGAGCACGGCGAAGAAGTCTTGGCCGCATTCGACTCCATGGTGAAAGAAGAGTCGAAAGCTGGCTGGACCAACGTTAAAGGTCGAGGCGCTCAATTTGGATTAGGAGCGATTGTTTTCGCGAAGAACCAAGCGGGTGTCGATAACATTCTCGGCGGTATGAAAGAGTGGGATGCACTGAACCCTGGTTGGAATCAGCATTGGGTCGGCGAAGAATTCGACCGAATGAATGACGAATTTGAAAGTTATATCGAGCGCTACCCACAGGTTGTTTACGTTTTCGGGACTTTCAACAAGAACGCACCAAAACTCGTTGCCGGTATCAACAGTGACAAGGCGGTCAGTGCCGTGATTGGCGAGCTTGATGCAGCTGAGCCTAACTTGAAAGGCTTTAAGTTAAGCGCTGAACAAGCAGCATTTGTGAAAAGTATTTTACCGAGTGTTCGTGACTCTCGCAGTGTTGATGAGATGGTGAAGTGCCTCGAAGAATCTCGCTCCATGTTGCCAACAGCGGCAGATGGCGTGATGTCTCCGTCCTCATTTGAACTCTTTCGTAAGATGGCGCTTCCTTACCAGGACCAACTTGAAGCCAGTAAAGATGGCAAGCTTGGATACAACGATTTACGCACTGATTTACGCAAAGAAGCAGGTGAGCTTAAAGGACTCTTGAGCCCAATTATGCAAGGACTAAGCGGCCGTGAACCAGCATGGGGAGATGTAAAGCTCTCTACAGAAGCCGCAGCTTTTCTTCGTGAGACCTTAAGCAACAACATGCGCTCGTCTATGAGCATTGAAAACATTGGGCGTGCCGTAAAAGTTGTAGGTGATTCAGGCGAAGGTTTGATTGACGGTGAGAGCGCAGCTCAGCTTGAGAAAATCATTGTCGACTACAAAGCCAATTGGTCAGATAAAACATTCTTCGACTTTAATAAACTAGAGCGTATTGCGACTTATGCAGTCCAAGGTAAAGAGTTACCACTTTGCTCCATCAACGGAGAGAAGGCATCGCTGGCGGGATTTTATGACGCCGTTGCTAGCAAGGTTAGCGCAGCTGTAGATGCTACAGAGCTGCGGTACGGTTGGATGAATCAGCGCTTTGGATACCGTGCGAAAGAAGCAGTCGAGATCTTGGATGTTGTGGGTGAGCAAACCCTGCGTTCAGAAGGACCGGTGGCTGAGCTTCGTGAGAAATTTCCAGGTAAGCAGATTGTTATTGAGTACACAGCCCGCGATGGTGACCATGAGCAATTTATTTATTGCGTAAAAGATGGCACCGAGCTGGTTGGGCGATTTGCTCAAGGCTCCGACGGAGCTCTTGCGAAATACACTCCTTATTATTCACCCGTATTCGAAGCGACGATTGGCACCGAGGGTGAAGTTAACATTGTGATTCCAGAGTCTGTTAAAGCATACCGGGCACCGATTCAGTATTCTTACGGCGTCGGTGATAAAATCGATTTCCCATTTTCCGATAGGGACGTGGAAGAAGCGCACGAAGAAGGTGAAGAGTTCAAGACTCGCTCTAAATTGTTAGAAGGTACGATTACGGGTTTTACGGCCAGTGGTGATTATACCGTGAGCTATACAAACCCTGCTGGCGAAGCCAAAGAAGAGACCGTTGGTTTAAGAACGATTCGTAAAGCCAATAACCCTCACTGGTTTGAACCAAGCATGGATTACTTCTCAGACGTCAATATCAATGTTGAGACTGATGCTGAGCTTAAGTCTTTCTTGGATAAAGCAGACCCGATCATCGCGCGTTATTTGCCACCGGGTAAGACAAGCACGATGAATGCGGTTGAACTGGCCAAGGCTCAAAAAGCGTGTATTAAAGCCCTCATGGCCTATACCAACGATGCGATGATTTATCCTCGGTCCAAGGATAGTAATCCAGATGCTGAGGCAGCTCGTTACCACGAACTCGTTGATGGCTTTGGACGATTCTCTTTGGGCGAGCTTTTGAAAATCGAGCGTGGTGTGTGTCGTCACCAGTGTATTTTAGAACATCTCTTGCTGCAAAAGGCGGGCATTGATTCACGTCTGGCATCGGGTGCAGCCAATACGAGCGGGAACGATTTCAGGGGTTTCCATATTTGGTGTGAAGTAACACTTGCGGATGGCGAGCGTTTTCTCTCTGACCAAACTTGGAACGACGCAGTGATTCCGCTTTGGGATGGCGCTTATTCGGTGGATAAGCGGCGTGTTGAAATGGATTACCGAACAGCGCGATACAGTCGCAATATTAATATGTAACTGAGGTCCAACGTGGCGGCATTTTCAATCAATTCAAAATCATACAATGTTCCAGGGGATCTAACGCCCAGGAATATTGCTCAGGCTGTGGGTAAAGAAGAAGGCGATCGAGTCTCTGTAAATGCCTTGGCCGAAAAGCTTAAAGTTGCAACAGGTTCGACAGGGTTGGACAACCTTGTCACCCATATGTCTTCAGTTGAATTTGGCCCGCGAGATTTTGTCCGTTTGTTTGGCTCGCAGCAACCCAGCAATACGCCTGCGCCGAAATCTCCTACGCGGCTCACCGAGAGCGTAACCGGTGACGACCATCTGGCCCCACCGGTACCCATGGATTTAGAGCTTACGCTGCACGGTTTAGAGGAAAATCCTGGAGTTGTGGCGCCGGGGCCCAAGCGCGGCGCAGCCAAGGTTGTAAGCGGCTCTTCCGAACTGGGCACAGCATCAAAACCATCTAAAAAGTAGTTTGCCACGGGACGATGTCACGGCTTTTAGTTCCGTATACCCTTGATCTACTTCCCACTGTTTTTATCAATCCACTGATATCATTATGTTTTATTCGCAATGACAATGGCGCGAGTGAGTGTTATTCGCGCGGTCACAGCTTTTAACCAAAGAGGTCGAGCAATGAGACGTGAACTGGCAATTGAATTCTCACGGGTTACCGAAGCAGCGGCGCTTGCTGGGTACAAATGGCTTGGGCGCGGCGATAAAAACGTTGCTGATGGCGCAGCTGTTGAAGCAATGCGGTTTTTCTTAAATGGAATCGATATCGCAGGCGAGATTGTCATCGGCGAAGGTGAAATCGATGATGCACCGATGCTCTATATTGGTGAGAAGGTTGGTACTGGCGAAGGAGATGCGGTTGATATCGCGGTTGATCCGATTGAAGGAACACGCATGACCGCCATGGGGCAACCCAATGCAATTGCAGTACTCGCGGTTGGTGAGCAAGGCACATTCCTTAAAGCTCCCGACATGTACATGGAAAAACTAATCGTGGGCCCAGCTGCTCGCGGCGTCATTGACCTTGCCAAGCCTCTTGAAGACAACCTGCGCGCGACCGCGAAGGCTATGAACAAACCGTTGAGCGAGCTTACGGCGATTACTTTGGCAAAGCCCCGTCACGACCAAGTCATTGCCCAAATGCAAAAGCTTGGTGTTCGTGTTTTCGCAATCCCTGATGGAGATGTTGCAGCATCGATTCTTACCTGCATGCCCGACAGCGAAGTTGATTTGCTCTATGGGATTGGCGGGGCACCAGAAGGTGTTATCAGCGCAGCGGTCATTCGCGCGTTGGATGGTGACATGCAGGCACGGCTCCTACCACGGCATGAAGTCAAAGCAGACACTCCTGAAAATATTGCTGCGGGTGAACTCGAGTTAAAGCGCTGCGAGGAAATGGGTATTGAAGCCCGTCGCATTTTGAAAATCGGCGATATGGCAAGAAACGATAATGTTATCTTTGCGGCAACCGGCATCACCAAGGGAGATTTGCTAGAAGGCATTACCCGTGATGGCACGATTGCAACCAGCGAGACCTTGTTGATTCGCGGTAAATCGAGAACCATTCGCCGTATTCGGTCTATTCATTACTTAGACCGCAAGGATGATCCGCTTAAGAAATTGATTCTTTAGGACGCTCGCCAGCAGCAAGCTTATCAGTCAGTCTTGGTTGGCTTGGACCAGCGAGACGTGAAAACAAAAGTCATCGCACTCAAAGCCAACATCTACTTTCGTTGTTCCGCCAGGAAAGCGAACTGTGTAGTCAGTACCCCGGGTAACAATCGGTAGGCCCAGGTGGCAAACACCTTCGAGCATAGACTTGAAGCTCCCTGAAATGATGTTGGTGATTTCTCCCATCGCATCTTCAAGGTCTTCTGTGTTGATGAAATCGATTTCGTCTTCAAACATCAGAGCTGCAATCTCTTCGCCAAGTTCAAACGGTACATGAACGGAAACAACGCCCTTCCAGGCGCCATTGATTTGGATGGATGCAGTGATGTAGGGCTCGCCCTTGGCTAAAACCATGGCGGCTGGGTTTGAGAGCACCTCGGTTTCAAGAACCGTAGAGAATGCATTTTGAACGACGTACGTTATTTGTTCTTCTAATATTTGAGTCATAACTACTTGGTTTCGACTATAGCACGAAGACATGGGACCGATGGAAGCCCTCGGGCACAACTCGTGTACAACCATCTGATTTTAAAGGGTTTTCGATCCCTGATTCTATCACCTGGAATAGAGCGATATTTTCTATTCCACGGAAAATTGTGCCCTTAATCTTCGGCAGCATCAGTTTGACCACTTGAGCTGAAGCCTTCAATAAAAATTTGAACGCTGGCGCCGTTATTTCGGCGGACAGACTAATAAATCGGTTAAAAAAGTGACGCTTAGCTATTTGGAACTCCTCTAAGGCTCACAACCGGCTGTTATCTCTTCTCTTTTACACTCGTCTAACCGACCGGTTCTTGGCACGCTCTGTGCTCATAGGATGATATGGGCCGCTTGTACATCGCTCACGAATCTCTAGCCGAGTGATGACTAATGATGACTGAAAGTAAGCCGAATCGAATCCAACAGACCCTAAGAATCCTTAAAGTCGTCGTCGACCGCTTCCTTCCACCCGCGATTCAGGACGGTGATGAAGAGGCGCTTCGGCGTGCCAGAACCATTGTGGTTTTTTCATGGTTATTTGTCCCCATGGTCCCGATAGCCTGGACGGTTTACAGCTGGCTTGGCTGGGAACACCTAATTGGTCCCGTTGTATGGTGGGGAGTTATTACCTGCTTGGTCCCGTTTTTGATGCGCCTGACCGGCTCTTTAAACGTGGCGGCATTCGTATCTCTTCTTCATTTTAGCACGACTGTTTTGATGGTCTCTTGTTTTACCGGTGGTTGGAATTCTCCTGTTTTGTGGTGGGTCGTACCTCTACCGTTTATCGCCGGGAGCGTGGCAGGATCGCGAGGCGCAATCGGTTGGACGCTCATTGCGGCTGGTATCGTGATGGTGCAGTGGTGGCTCACGCCCAATGGCTGGGTTGTTGAACTCCCGACCACTGCAAGCGATATGAGAATCAACAATATAGCCACTTTATGCGCGATGCTTTGTGTTGTGTTGATGGCATTTCTTTATACGGAATATCTACGCTTCGACGCCTTAAACCGTTTGAAGCAAGTCAATGTGGCTATGCGCGCTGCGCGTGACCAAGCACAAAACTCTCTCAAGCGGGTCGCTGGGTCCAAACGCCGAGCAGATGCGGCACTGTCTTTCGCGGAAAAATCCGCAGCTGAATCGGCAGAGAGCAACCGGGTAAAGTCTGAAATCCTGCGTATGACAGCCCACGACTTACGAGGACCTTTGAGTGAAATGACGGGCTTGGCCCGTTTGGCACTTGATGATGATGGTGAGCCAGGGATAACGAAAGAAGAAGCGTTAGAGCTTATCCTAAAATCTTCAGACCATATGCGTGAGCTACTCGAGAGTTTGCTTGACCTGAATAAGTTAGAGACAGGCCAAATGGTACCTAAGGCGGTGGCCCTTGATACCGGCATGATTCATCAAAATGTGCTTGAAGAGTTCTATGGCCGTGCACGTGCAAAGCATATTCAACTCGAATGCATAGCGCCGGAGCGCCCACACGAACTTTGGACGGATCTCATAATGCTACGCCAGATTCTGCAAAACCTGATTTCAAACGCAATCAAATATTCTTCCCGTGGCTCAGTCGTTTATTTTGAGATTCATACCGGTTTTGATGAAGTCGAATTTGTAGTTCGTGACGAAGGCCAAGGAATGACTCCTGAAGATATGACTAATCTTTACAAACCGTTCGCGAGACTATCGGCGAGGCCCACTGCGAATGAATCCAGTGTGGGTGTCGGACTTTCAATCGTGAAGGGGTTGGTCGACGTTCTTGGTGGACAGATTCTTTGTCAAAGCCAATTGGGAGCGGGTACAACATTTCGTGTGATTTTACCCATAGGCAGCCCCGAAGGTTCTTCTACCTCGACTGGTGAATTCGCTCTCTTGGCTTAGTGCCAGCTCTATTCGATTCGTAATCTAGAATCATAAACAATTAAATCGCTGCAGCCTTTGCGGGTTTTAGGCCGGGTCCATGAGAAGTGGTTCTTATACAGTGCGGATTAGAGAATCTGGCTAAGGTACCAGGATTCTGGTAAACCTCCATGTATGAGTAAACTTCCTTCAATTTTGAAGAGTGTAGGTTTCGTGCTCACTTTGTTGGCCTTGATATCCTGTGCAGAATCGCGACCGGAAGAAAAACGCTACCTTGTCGACCAATACAAATGGGTCAACGAAGAAGTGCCAAGCGACTACTTTGGTGAGCGGCCAGAAGAATTAGTTTGTGATACTGAACTCGGCACCTTGGCGGAAGACCTCGGTGGAGAGTTGGTTTATTCTGTCTACACCCAATATTGTTCTTGGGTTACTGTGACGCAGCCAGCTCTGAGCTCAATCGCTGAAGGCGAAGAGTTTTATCTTAGGTTTTGGCACTCCACGTTGACCGCGCCAATGGGCTCGAAGGCTCATGTCGTGGTTACCATTGATGGTGATTTGATATGGGATAACGAATTCCCAATTCCCTACCCAAGCGGCTTAGATGTTGTGACCCTGCTCGCCCCAAAAGATTATCCCGAGGGAGCGCAGATTCTTTACCATGTCGATAACCACGGCAACAATGAGTATTCCTTGGTTGAACTTAGCATTCGCCCTGCTTCAAATTGACATTCGTCCGCCCCGGTGAATTGCTTTTAACATTCTCACCATCGTGGTTAATTCTCTAAATGCTGCGTTGACCAAAGCGGTGCGTGCTTGGCCATCTTGACTGCTGTGTCCATAGAGGCCTGTCAGGTAGGTCTCTTGTTCTACGTGAAGAGGCAGTTCACGGGAAAGGCTCTCGAGTTGAGTGTAAGGGATCACATCATCGTCGGTACCGTGCATAATAAAGACAGGGCACTGAATGGCGTGAAAGTCTGAGCGCGTATCAAGGTAATCGAACTTCTTGTCCGCAAGTGAAGCACGAACTCTCGCTTGGGCTCCGGGCAATGCACCGCAGCCTTCTAAGAAGACATCTCTGAATTCTATGGGGAGTTCCAATGCCAAACTCTTCGCTTTGCGATGACAAGCTTCAGCCGATTTCATTGTGTCAATTTGCCACGTTTGCCGCATGTACTTAAGCCATGCTTGCCGCAGCGTTGCCGCATCAACATCGAATGTGTCTGCGATGTGCATAAATATAGCTGGCACATTACGGGGGTCGTGATGGGTATAACGTTCGCCGTTAAGCTCTCCAGAGATGGCGAAATCGACCGCTTCTTGAAAGTTGCCGTACCCGCCAAACACAACGGAGGCGCCCAAACGGCTATTGCGAACGGGGCAAGTTGCCAGCTTCATCGCGAGCCAAGAGCCAAACGAAATGCTAAATACACCGGGCTTGATACCGGGGGGTAAAAGTCGGTGCTCTAGCAGGGCGTCGAAAGCTCCGAGAAAAGGCACATGTGTATTGGGTTGGATGTGCATGTTCGAAAAATCTTCAACGAAGGGCGACATAATAAGGTTACCGGCCTTGGCAAGTATTCGAGCAAACCGGTCCAAACCTTCATGCTCAGCGCCTTTAAAGTGGAGCCCAGGACCGATGAGGTATGCTCCTTTCGGTGCCCGACTCTTGTCGATGTAAGTCCATGTCTTAACCTTCTGGTTAGACCCCGGGACGGGATGAAACTCTTCGTGCCGTTCGATACCGGAAGGCGTCTTGTCTTCATCGGCCCAGGGACCAAGCCAGCGTAAGAGGGTAAAAAGATCTCGTGATGTATTTTGAATGCTCATCCAACAAAAATATGGGCCATCTCGAAGAGGGCATCAAGCCGATATAGATTTTCAATTAGCTGAAAATGCTAGGGATCAATCTTGGGAGAGTCATTGTAGGTGCGTCTGGGGGCTCTGGCTACAGGGCTGAGAGTCTCATTGATCATTGGACACAGACTCTCAAGCTTGGCAGTCTAGTTCTCTAATCTAGCATTATCGTTATTGGGGGACTGGTCGATGACCAAGATTCAGATGGTTCATTCAAGCCCAGAGTCTTTTGGGTTGGTGGCAGACGCGCTGGCAGACACCTTCGACGTGGTCGAAGCGGTCGTTCCCGCAGATGATGTCGAGCCAGCTGGGCTTGTCGAATCGGACTTATTCATCCTCGACTTTGAATTGCCGGATGTCCTCGAGACATTAAAGGCAATCCGTCATTACAGCGAAGACACCGAGACTATTCTTCTACTTCCTCCGAAGTATAAGTTTAAAGTTGTCAGCGGACTTTTTCATTATGGGATTAATGAGTGCTTGCTCAAGCCGTTCCAGCCAGCTGATCTCATCCAGGTGATCTGTAAAGTAAAAGGTCTACCGGTCCCAGGGCAGAAAAGCGCCAGTAAAGGCGGCGCCAATGGTACTGCTGACGCCGAGTATGGAGCTTCTGGTTCAGATGAGGTGGGAGGAGACCCGTCGGTAGACGATGTTGCCAATTATCTTTTGGATAACTCCAATCTTCCTATGATGCCGGCTATAGCCATGCGCATTGTTCGTCTTTGTCGTGATCCGGATGTGAATGCTGAGCAAATTGAGTCGGTTGTTCAAAGCGACCAAGCGTTCACTGCCCAGTTGTTGAAAACCGCAAACTCAGCTCTCTACCGGCGCTCCGTACCTGTTCGTTCTATCAAGCAGGCGGTCGTACGGGTGGGTTTACGGCACGTGAACAATTTAGCCATTGGACTTTCTGCGAACTCACTTCATAAAAAGAGCTCGCCGCGAGCGCAAAAGCTTTGGCAAGAGTCGCGAACAATCGCCAGCGCTGCTCAGGTGGTAGCACTTCCATACAAGCTTCACGAAGATGCGTTTGTTGCAGGTCTTTTACATAACGTGGGTAAAACACTACTCAACAATCTCGACAATCAACGGTTCGAAGACTGCATCTCGTTACAGGTCGACGGGATCCATCCACTTGAGGCGGAGACGGACCTTTTTGGAGTCGACCATACAGTACTGGGCGCAGCCCTCGTTAAGAAATGGGAGATCGATCCTGCTTTTGGTGAGGCTATTGGTTTTTATCCAGAGCCCTGGCGAGAAAAGGGGCTGTCGAAGATCGGTCGGATTCTGGCCTGCAGTATCCACCTTGCTCAGGTGCTGATGGATTTACCCGTTTTTACTTTCATTGATGAACCGCTCGAACCTGAGGAACGACGCATCATGGAAGAGGAAACCATGGAGCATCCGGCCGTGGTTGCAATGAAAATGAAGCCAGAGCAATTGGCTCAAACCATCGGCCGCTTGGAAAAAATATTTATTCAAGACACGGGCGAAGACTGATCGGGCCTTGGGCACATCTAAATAGCGCAGAGAACATTTTAGAGACGCGATGAACTTAGGCGCGTTGTTTTTGAGGCTGGACCTACCACACCAAAGCTGGGACACTTTACGCGCCAACCTGAAAAAGGTTGCCTTGCGTATGGAGTCGGCATGTTTTTCAAGAAATCTAGATTTGACGTTCAAGAGCATGAAGATGCTTTCGTCACCTGGATGGCCATCCACATGCAGGAATACTTTGAGGCCGAGTCTGTCTTTGACCCTCAAGAAATAGGCCTCATTTTAAACGAGGATGAAGGTGAGAAGAAGATTCACCCACTTCGACCAGATGGCTATTTTATCGGTTTGATGAATGGTGTTTTGAAAAAATCAAATTGGTTTGGGCGTCGTCGTTTTTGGAGCACTTTGGTCCAGAGATTTCGCTCTTTGGAGGGCGGGGTCACTTCGATTGACCCAGTGGAACTCTCAGTCTTTTTAGAAACATGGCGTCAGCATTATCGAAACAAAACATCGGTCGATATTTATGACCATATTCCTCACGAGGAGTTGATCATTAAATATGCTGCGATTCGCGACGAACTGGTGAAGCAGCGTTTTAATGCAACGTTTGGTCGTCATGAAGCACTTGATTGGGTGGTGGAAGATTTAACCCTTCACTATTTAGAACGCTTTGATAACGGTCAGCGGTGGAGTGCCTACGAGTGGGCGCAGTTCGTGTTTAATTACTTTGGCCACGTCGACCGAATGCGTTTCATCGTTACTTTTAACCTGGCCATAGAGACGAGTAACCTCTTATTGGAGAGTGACGCGGAACTGCATCAAAGAGTCATGTGGCAGGCGGTCCCCGACCTTTTTTACATTACTTATTTGTACCGGCTGGCTTATGGCGACGCGGTCGTGGACTATGACGCATTTGTGCAGATTGGTATGTCTCATCAGGTTCACGAAAAAAGTGATGTTGCCCAGGTCTTTGCCGAACACGGATTTCAAATGGGAGATGGCATTCCATTTATTCGTATGGGATCGCCAGGCGAGTTACCGGAAGAGCTTCCGGATAGTTTGGTGGAAGAGTTTGAGCAACCCACGCATCAAGATATTGGAGAGCTCTCTCAAGAGATGCCGATTGTTGTTGGCATTGAGGGTAATACTTTTCAAGATCCTTGGGAGAACTCGGTACCCGTTCAAGAGACAGCGTCTGACGATGCGTCAGCGAGCCAGTTTTTTCCCGGTGAACGCCTCGGAACACCCTTAGCCAGTTATGCTGAAGGTGATTTTAAATTAACGATTCACGATAACCTTGGTCCTGACCGCACTATGAATTGCGATGCTTCACGCCATCTTTTTTCAATGTTGGTAGGAGAGTCGCCCAACGAGTCCTCTCTTGAAGTCATGCGGCACCTTCCATTTAGGGCAGGGATTTACGTGATTTACCGCGAGGGCCAGGGCAGTGCCTTCGTCGGGTATTGGATAGATGGCTGGTCCGAAGAGATCCCAGTTGGGGAGGATGAGTACGAGGGAGCCAGCCGCGATCGCAGGGCATCTTGGTCCCTTGGAGTGAGAGCAACAGAGCAGGAACTTACTGCAATCTGGGAGGAAAATGCAGAAGGTGCTCAAGCGATGCCGGTTCTTTTTGAAACCCATTAACCGGTAAGATGTTGGGTACGAGTGTAGGATAACGACTCATCAATCTAAGTGCTTTTCTCTGGTGCGATCGACACTTTAGAATCTATAATAAAATCATAGAGATGTTGCCGTTTGGGGCAAATATAGCTGCGTGGGCAGATAATGAAGACGCGAATAATATCACTGGGCTATTCAAGCGCGTCTCTGCGCCAAGGAGCAAATTTACCCACGCCTGCGCGCAAAGCTGAATCACTTCAAACACATGTTATCGACCTAGATAAGCCTCGGTCTACGGCTTCACCCCGTGGCCGTGCTGGTTGGGTTCAGGTGAAAGACGGAGAAATAAGCGGCTCACGCTCATCTCGATTTGCAAACAGGATACCGAGTGCAAGTTCAGCTCATGGCTTCTCAAGTTCGGATATTACCAACGGAATGCGGATCTTCGTTGACGAAACGGAAGTCACGCTTTCCACTTCGGGTTCTTATACATCCAAGTCAGATCTACTTACGCAATTAGCTACCGATATGAATACGGTTAACAATGTGCGTGCCAAGTGGGAGGTCAACGGGTCGCGGTTTCACGTTGAGAAAACGAATAATTTACCGATACGTTTGGCAGTGGGAACCAGTGGTTCTACGACAGACCAAAATCAAGGGTTGATCACGTTACTCAATAACGGTGTATCCAATATTCATCATTCTCGAACTCCTGGCAGCTCGGTCGATACAGGCCGCATTCAACTTGAGAGTGGTTGGTCAGAAAACGCAGTGATCATCAATGGTGTGGCTATCAAGCACTATTATACGGACACTTTCGACGGCCGAATTGAAGCAATCAACGATGTATCGAAAGAGACAGGCGTGAAGGCGACAGGTCAGTTCGCTCAAGTCGAGTCGCAGGTGACCTTTGGCAAAGACGAGGGGGCTGAGAACTTTAGCTATAAGAGTGTGAGTATCAATGGGGTTGGTATTACCCTTAAAGAGTTTGATCCAGGCGACTCGGTTGAAGAGGTTGTGACAGATCTTGTTCACAAGCTCGGAAATCATACCCGTCACGACGGAGCACTGAACTATTTAGATATCTACTCCGAAGGAACGACCGTTTATCTAAAGGCTTTAGATTTAGAACACGGTATCGTTGTGGATGGCGGGGCCAATGCAGACTTGTATCTTGTGGGAAAACTGGGCGGCCGCCGGTTTGATGGTCCATCGATTCTTTTAGAGCAAGAGGGTGATGAGGAGATTCGTGTATCGATGCCATCGGATCCTTCAAGCTACACGCCCGATAACCAGATTGAGTCTCAAGCACCGGAGCAATCTTATCTCAAGAGCCGCGACAATTTGAGGCGCCTCTTGGTGCACTCTCCGGATACAGCCAGGCTATATCTATCCCATGGCCTACTCTCGGGCAGTGAGCCGGAGCTTCATTCAGGGCAAGCACGCCGTATAATTCATGAGCAGGAGACACTGGCCAGAGGACCTGGTGGCCTCATGGAGTTTAAATCAACGGCTGCTCTAGATAAGTTTCGCAACAGGGCGGCTTATAAAATGGCCCAACATGGTTATCGCTTTGCCAAGAAAGATGACGAGCCTCACTCCTCTCTCAAAAATATGATGGAGAGGGCAGAGCGTAAGCGGGAAGTATTCCCTCTTTACCAAAAGATGGGGCGTATGGATCGTGGCGGTGATGATAAGCTTGAGACCTCACCCAAGATGAGGGGGAGCCTCTTGGACCAATATTCTCTATCTGGGATTTCGAAAAAAATACCGACAAAAGACTGAGACCAGAGTTACTGGGCCAGTCGCTGGGTGATGTTGTTCCAGAGGTCTGTATAGGCGCAGGCAGCACTGCTGTTCTGTGCATAGAGGTGAAGAGGCCGTCGTTCTGTTCCCATGCGTTCAACGATACTTGCATAAGGCACATAGGATCTAAGAAACTCTTCCCGGCGCTTTGGCATTTCCTCTAGAATGGTGGTGTGCATCCGCTTGCGCCTATCGACCATTGTGAAAAATGGCATAAGCGGCACGCTTTCCATATCGTTCGCTTTTAGAAAGCCGATAAGCTGTGCGTAAGTTCTTACGGAGAGAGTCGTGGGTATCATGGGGACAACCACCGCATCACAGGACATAAAGACGTTTTCTGAGAGTACGGAAAAACTCGGAGGACAATCTAAGAATACGTAGTCGTAATCAGATCGTATCGGCTTGAGGAGCTTGCGAAGCACTTCGCCTGGCTTTTTGGAGTTGTTCAACGCAACATCAAAATTACGGTAAGAGAGATCGGCAGGTACTAGATCAAGCCCGGGGTGATCGGTCTGACGAATCACATCCGATAGATTTTTCTTACCCTTGAGAAGTTTTCTCGTACCACCTTTAATTTTAGGCTGGATTCGAAAATAAAAGCTCGCGGCGCCTTGGGGATCGAGGTCCCAAACGAGGCTTCTGCCGCCGAGTTGGGTTGAAAGCCAGGCCAGATTGACAGTGCTTGTGGTTTTACCCACTCCGCCCTTGATATTGTAGATTCCTATAAGCTTCATAAGTTATCGATATCCTTTTACAATCCGACCTAGAATCAAAGTTTGCGAGACACGTGTGAGGTTGTTGGTTCCCCGGTGTGCGCGCGGCCTGCTCTGTATTCAAACTATTTAACAGAGCGGATATGGAAAGCAATGACCGATGAGCTTAAGCGCTGGGTTGGCCCAATTTTCGTGTTGCTCAGTGGCGAGGCAGGGGGGCTTAACCTAAGGCGCAATCTGGGTATTCTGATTGGTCTGATTTAGGCAGTCCATTTTGCGAATCTTCTAGAACTCCATGAGCGTCGTTTTATCGGCGGCTGAAACCTCCAGAATAGTGGTTTTTTTAAAAAGCCCGACCATTTTGTGAACATGTGCCCATCGTAAAGTTGATTAAGACGTATCCCCAGCGATTGACCGAGGCAGGTGCTTTGGATAGGTCCAGGTCAACTTGGAGATTGCCATGCGTTTATTTCGCCTCTTGATGTTGCCCCTTTTGTCTTGTTCAGCAGCTTGTACAGCACTGGGGGATGCTCCGAGCAACGACCCAGCTGATTATGTTGTAGACACGTCGGTAAGTTATGCTTTGGAGGTCTCAGAACCTCGCTGGGTTGTACCGTCTGATACGATACCCGTTGAAATCGATGTGCAGGAGTCGAACAACAATGTAGATATTTGTTATTTCGATGGCCGCCTCTTTATGTCTTGGCGTTCCGGTCCCACGCATTTTGCTTCGGAGGATCCGCAGATGCATGTGATGTCATCAAGTGATGACGGCAAGACCTGGGAATTCGAGCATACCATCGACATCGGAACTGACCTTCGCGAACCTCGGTTAATTTCTTATCAGGGAAAGCTTCAGCTGCTCTTCTTTCAGGCTGGTGTCATCATGACGGCTTTTGAACCACAGCGCATTCTGAGAACTTGGCGTAATGGTTTCCAAGACTGGTCAGAACTTGAAACTGTTAACCCGGAACCTGAAGTGCCATGGGACATAAAAGTTCGAAACGACCGTTTGTTTATGACCAGCTATGCTGGAGGACACTATGAAGAGGACAGCGACGTTGAGGTCTACTTTAAAGAATCGACGGATGGTCTAACTTGGGAAAAAGTAAACGGTAAAGAAAATGTTTATACGGGCGGAGTATCCGAGGTCGCGTTTGAATTTGCTGCAGACGGGACTCTTTGGCTGGTCACACGCAATGAAGATGGGGATGCCAGCGGTTATGGATCGCATGTTTGCTATGCACCAGCTGATAATATTACCGAGTGGGTTTGTCCTGCGATTTGTGATCCCGAGCGGTACGACTCACCTGAAATGTTCCGCCATGGCGACACGCTCTATCTCGTTGCTCGAAGAGATATTGGTGGACCCTACGGACCTGACGATGCCAATGTCATCGATTATTCATTGCGCCCGAAGCGCACGGCCATTTACCAGATTGACCAAGAGCAAAAGCAAGTTGTCCATATTATGGATATTCCGGGAGCGGGTGACACGGCATTCCCAGCGATTTGGCGCACGGGGCCTCACAGCTTTTTAATGGCCAACTACACTTCGCCTTTGGATGAACCCGATGTTACGTGGTTAGAGGGGCAGAGCAGTCGGCGCGGCACTCAAATCTATCTGATGGATATAAATTTTGTCGCAGAGTCTGGCAATTAAGGTTAGGTGAACTCAGCGGTTAGCTTGGCGTAGATGGCTGAGGAATCGTGAAGTAAAATGTGCTGCCTTTTCCCAGTTGGCTCTCAACACCGATTTTTCCGCCATGGAGCTCAACCAACCCTTTACTGATGGAAAGTCCCAGTCCTGTGCCTTGATGCGTGCGGGTGGCGGAACCATCAACTTGTCGAAAGCTTTCGAAGATAACCTGAAGCTCTTTTTCAGGGATACCCACCCCATTGTCGCTTACCTTAAAGAGCACTTTTTCTGCATCATTTTTATGCTCGATGCTTAGCTCAATCTTACCGGTGGACTCGGTAAACTTAATGGCATTGCCAATAAGGTTCACGAGGATCTGTAAGAGCTTAACGTAGTCGGCTCTGACCTCCCGGGCTTCAAGTGGATTCGGGTATTGAACCTCAATGTCTTTTTCTAGGGCCAGCCGGGACGTGAGGTCCGAGAGTTCATTGCAGAGGTCGTGGGTCGAGAATTCAGTAATCTTAACGTTCGCAGCTCCTGCCTCCAGGCGGGACATATCAAGGACATCATCAATGAGATGAAGCAAGTGTGAGCCAGAGCGTGCGATACGGCCTAAGAACGACTTATGTTCAGCGAAGTCACCGTCGCATAACGTCCGTTGTGAAAATAGAAGATTGCTTCCGCAGTCTGGGCAAGTCTGTTTTTCATTCTTGTCGAGCTCGCCAGTTGAATCTTCGAAAATCGCGGTGCATTGGTCGCAAGTCCAGCAATCCAGTTCTCGATAATCTTTTAAGAGCCCTTTCGGAATATTCATAATGGCATTGAGCGGTGTTCTTAACTCATGGGACACCGTCGATAGAAACTCACCTTTCAGGCGGTTGGACTCATTGGCTTGTTCTAGGGCTATCTCCAGGGCTGCTTGGGTTTGCCGGCGTTGATGAACTTCTTCCTGAACAAGGGCTGCAGCCTTTCGTTCTTGGGTCAGTGCGCGTTTTTCAGCAAAGTATTTCTCTTTGTTGAGCGCGCGAGTTCGTTCTCGAAATAGGACAATTAAAAGGGCCGGAATACTTAAGGTAATCCAGTAGAGCGTAAGACGCTGCGAGAGAGTGTCCACCAAAACAACGGCTCGCAGTGAAGCAGCAGGGTCGTCTTGGAGAGCAATGGCGACCACATCATAATTTTCGTTTAAATGTTTGAACCGCTTCGCTGAGGAATTCCACAACTTAGGTTTGTTGTTGGGGAACGAGCTTCCCAGTACGGATGTTTGGTCCGTGAGCAAAACGGGATGGCTGCTATCGCTTGCAAGTTTTGCTGCAAAATCATCACCAAGAATGTAGCCAACACTGACTGTGCCGACCACAATGTTCTCCTCGACCTGATGAAAAATAGGTGTGATTGTTTTCAGAAGCCAAACATCTTTTTCGTAATAAACGGTCGTTAAAGTGATGCCTTCCAGCGACTTTTGAATTTCGGAAGCGGTGCTTTGGATATTGAACTTATCTGGGTCGTGTGCTTGAGCGAGAACAATTCCCTGACGGTCATGGATCGTAATGCGGTGAACCTTGGATTGCTTTAGAGTGGGTACGATTTGCTGCAAAAGTGATCCGGTTGTCCTGAAATGGCTACCCCTTTGGATAATCGGATTTTTCGCAAGCATGCTCGCGTATACGTAAGTTTGTCTTTGAGTCTTCTGAAGTGCTTGTTCCAGGTTGAGCTGGGCAGTTTCGGTGCGCTCAGACAGGCCGCGATAGAGGTCAAAGCCCAAAAGAGAGAGTCCCCCAATAATCAGTAAGATTACCAAGCCAAATGCAAGGATTCTCATCAGGTTCATCGCTGGAGGTTCAGCAGTATCGTTGGGCGCTCTCATGGGGCTATCATAGGTAAAATTTAAAGTGAGTCCTAGCCTTGGATTTTTCAGTGTAGTTGTACAAGGGAAGAATGAGTGCGTACACTATTGATGTGAGACGATGCGACCCCGACTAGGAGACGCCTTCAATGGCTCTTGTTCGTTTACCCACCTCTTCAAAGACCAGTGCCCACGACGGGAAAACAGCGGGAGAAAACCAGAAAATTCTCTATGTTGAGGATGAAGATGATAACTTTATCGTGGCACAATTTGCCTTGCGCGAGCGCTTCGAGTTGGTGCGCGCCCGTTCGGATAAAGAAGCTTGTGAGATTCTGCGGCGCGAGCAGTTCAGCATTATTCTGATGGATATCCAGCTCTCGGGCTCAACCCTCAATGGTATCGAATTAACGCAAGCGCTCAAGGGAATTGAGCGGGAGAACACACCTGATTATGCAGTGGGGGTTCCGTTAAATGGTGCATCTGTGATCATTGTGACTGCCTACGCCGCGCTTTACAGCGAGCAAGATATGGTTCTTGCGGGTGGGGATGGCTTCGTTACAAAACCAGTCGATTTTATCCGCCTAAAACTGGCGATGTCTCGAATGATTAAAAATGACGAGGCTGATGGAACCTCGACTGAAGAACAACCTCTTCATAGAGTTTACGTGCCGGAGAAGCGTCAACAAAATCGCGTTCTCGTTCGCTTGGATTGCTATCTACGCATTGACGGTCAAGAACACGCTGCACAAATCTCTGATGTTTCCTCTGCCGGGGCCCGCGTTAGATTAACCGGCAATATCCCGATCGAGCAGGTCTCTCCCGGAGTGTTGTGCCAGATAACATTCGCAACGGCTTGGGGGTTTGTAGAGTCGGAGGCTCGGGTGATGTGGGTACGCGAGGAAAAACAGGTCGAGCTTGGTGTAAGCTTTGAGAAAATGACCGAAGCGATTCAAAAAATATTATTGCGCGAGTTGGACGCTCTGAGGGAAAAAGAGTCGTAGGAGAGAGATAAGCGACGGGTTTTAGGCCCGCCGCGTTTTATTTAAATCTCATCAATTGTTTCTTTATAATGAACTCCGCGTTCCGCCAGGCCAGCAAGCATGAAGTCGACACATGCTTTATCTTTGCCGATAAATTCAGGAGCGATGATTCCTTTTTCGCTGTAGAGGCCTCGGCTCAATAGACGTAATGCCATTGTGGCGGTGTAACCTGTGGTACGAGCCATCGAATGAACACTTGTTTTCGCATCGTATTCATCTAAGAGGTCGTAGGTATAACGCAGTTGTTTACCGTTTTGAGTACCTTCAACGATAACCTGCATCACAGTGACATCGGCTTCACCCTTTTCTAGTTTCCAGGATTTGAAAAGTAGCTTGGAGGTAAGATCCATCGGCCGAATGGATACATCTCCGACCTGAATTTCTTCAGTACCAAAAAATCCGCTGTCTCGTAGAACTGCCATTTTCTCGATGTGTCCGATGTAGCGCAGCGTCTTTTCCTTCATATTGGGTACATCAAGGGTGTCGGCTAGAGTACGTAACCCATCGCTGTTAAAGGCTTCGAGTGTTCCTATTCCTGGAAAATTGAGGAGTTCTGCATCGCTAAGTGCTGGACGAACAACGTGCTGTCCATTTTCGACGTAGCGCGCCGGTCTCGTGTACTCTTCGATAACATCAATGGGGGAAAAGACCGCTTTATACTCATAAGGCCAGCTACGCACTTTCGGGAGTCCGCCAACATAGGTCAAAGCGACATCGGTTTTATCCATTTGGTAGTAGACATAGCCGGTAAGAATGTTGCTCATACCAGGAGCGACCCCACAGTCGACAATCGCTGTAACATTGTTTTTCTTGGCCAGCTCATCGAGCTCAAGGGTGTTCTCAGGACAGAAAGCGATGTCTACGACGTTCTTACCGGACTCAATGATAGCTTTGAGAGTCTGGTAACCCATAAAGCCGGGCACGGCATTAAGAACTAAATCGTAGTCTTGGATAAGTGACTTCACATTTTTAGTCTGACTTAAATCTACAACTTCAGTTTGCAAGTTGGGTGCTTGCTCTTTGAGGCTGCGAAGCGCAGCTTCATTAAGATCTGCGACGGTTACTTTGAGGCTTGGGTCTTGTTCGAGGTCGAGTGACATGGGGCCACCTACCAATCCTGCTCCGAGGACGATGGTCTTCATAATGATTCTCCATTAAGGGGGTCGTTTTTAGTTTAATCGAATGGGGCTTAGCAGGGACAATTTAGAGGCCACTGAACCTGTTCAGGTAAGCAATGGTTCCGACTTGAGCGGACCGGGCTGACGTGTCAGCGATGAGGCTATCGTGGACCATGGTCGGGCGATAGGAAACTGGCTGGCTCTTGTCAATGCCTCGGGAAATGAGCCATACTCGGGTACCGTTGTATGACAAATTAGTATTCGACCAGATAGGGGAGATCCATGGCAAAGTGGACCGGCAGCGAGCGAAGAATCAGCGCAAGAATTCGCAGAAAAGTAGCTTGTAAAGTTAACGTAGGCGCCCTTGTCATGGTGGGGCAAACTCAAGATATCAGTAGCGGTGGCGTCCGGTTTGAAGCGGAACTCGACGCGGAAACGCTTAAGTCCGCCGATGGAGCTCACGGGAATGTGACGCTCTTATTAGACCGGAAAGAACTCGTCTTGCGGGCGCGTGTCATTTGGGTCGAAGGAACGTTAATCGCACTGGCTTTTAAAGATGGCATTCGTTCCGATGAGGGCAAGGCTCTCAAAGAGTTTCTAGACAGCGAAGTTGCCCCAGATCTTTAGAGTGCTTGTAAGAGCTGCTTAACCAACCCATTTACGGGCATTTTGAAACATTCGTAGCCAAGGGCTGTCTTCACCCCAAGCATCCGGGTGCCAGGAGTTCTGCACGGTTCTGTAGACCCGTTCAGGGTGGGGCATCATCACCATTGCTCGTCCATCGCTAGAGGATAGTCCAGTAATCCCCATTGGCGAGCCATTCGGGTTCAATGGGTACATTTGAGTGCTTTGCCCGCGGTTATCTACATAACGCATCGTTACAAGGCTCTTCTCAAAGAGTGAGCTCGGATTGCTGCCTTCCGGAATTTCTGCCCGGCCTTCGCCGTGCGCTACAGCGATGGGGAGTTTCGAGCCGTTCATCCCTTGAAGAAAAATTGAACTGGATTCTAGGATTTCAACCATGACCGCTCGGGCTTCAAACTGCTCACTTTGGTTGCGAACAAATCGTGGCCATTGCTCTGCACCAGGAATAATCGTCTTAAGGTTCGACATCATCTGGCAGCCATTACAGACACCGAGAGAGAAGGTGTCACTGCGTTCGAAGAATTTGGTAAACCGTTCTCGGGTTTGCTGGTGAAAGAGAATTGATTTGGCCCAGCCTTCACCGGCTCCAAGAACATCACCGTATGAGAAACCGCCGCAAGCGACCAAGCCCTTGAAATCCTCAAGCGTGACGGCTCCGCTAAGGATATCACTCATATGAACATCAACAGATTCAAACCCTGCTTTATGAAATGCGGCCGCCATTTCATTTTGACCGTTAACGCCTTGCTCGCGAAGAATCGCCATACGAGGGCGAGCACCCGTATTGATCAAGGGTGCAACGATGTTTTCGCTCACATCGAAGCTTAATTGAGCATTT